>CAYGKX010000120.1:0-10195 GCA_964350225.1 uncultured Rhodospirillaceae bacterium
AGACGCGCGAGAGGGCGTCGGCCTCGATCAGTGCCGTCATGGACGCCGCCCGCCCGATGTCAGAAACGGGGCCGGGAGGCGCGGCCGCTGCCGCCCGCGGTTCTGCGGATCCCGCTGATGACGCTGTCCCCCTTTTTCAAGGTTGCCGCGACGATCTCGGTGAATGCGCCGTCCGTCGCGCCGATCAGGATGGGCACAGGTTCCGGCTGGCCGTTGGCGCCGATCCGGTAAAGCGTTGCCGGGCGAACGTGGCGGTTGCGGCGCTCCGCCTCCATGGCGGCGTACTTTTCCCGCTGCGCGGGCTTCAGGATCTGCAGGATCCCGGTGCGCCGCCGCTTGCGCATCTCCCGAACGACGCTGCGCAGTCGTTTCGGGTCGGGCGACATCGCCATGCCCCGGAAGACCTTGCGCATTTCGTCGCGCAGCTCGGCCTCGAGGGCGCGAATGCGTTTCTGCTGGTCCATCGTCAGCCCCAGTCGCTTGACCACCCGGTTCCAGGCGTTCTTCTGCGCCTCGCGCATCGCCTTCAGCATTTGTGGGCTGGGACGGCCCGGCCGGCCGGGCGCCGCGGCCCCGGGGGGGCGGAAGCGCAGTGCCGCGTTGGAGACCTTGAGAACGTTGCGCCGCTGGCTGACGAAGAAGGTGACGTTCGCCGTCATGCCCGGCAGCAAGCGGTTGTCCGGATTGTCGGCGGAGATCATCACCGTGTAAGTCACGACGCTTTGGACTTCCTTCGGTTCCTTCCGGACCTGGATGACCGTGCCGGGGAACCGTTGGCCCGGGAAGGTGTCGACGGTGAAGGAGGTCTTCTGGCCTTCCTGGATGCGGCCGATATCGGCCTCGTCCACGCCGACCTCGACCTGCATCCGGGTCAGGTCGCCGGCGATCCGGAACAGGGTCGGCGCTGTCGTCGCGGCCGACACGGTCTGTCCCTTGTCGACCTGCCGCGCGATGACGATGCCGGCGACCGGGGCCCGGATGACGGTGTGCGCCAGGTCGATCTCCCGTTGCTGCAACACGGCCTTGCGCTGTTCCACCTGGGCCCGCGCAATGCGCAGCTGGGCCCGCTGTTCGACTTCCTTCGCCCGGGCGGCGGCCAGGTTCGCCCGGGCGCGTTCATATTCCTGCAGCGCCTTGTCGTAATCCGCCCGGGACGTGATGCGCTTGGCCAGCAGGTTCCGCCGCCGGTCGTAGGCGCGCCGCGCGGCCGACAGCGCGGCTACGGCCGCGCGGGTCTCGGCGGTCAGCGCGACGATGCGCGCCGCCTGCATGCCAACGGTTGCCTCCGCGACCTTCAGATCGGCGCGCGCTTCGACGACCCGCGCCTCGAACGGCTGGGGGTCGATCCGGGCGAGCACGTCGCCGCGCTTGACCCGGCTGTTGTAGTCGACCAGGAGATCCCGGATCTGGCCGGTCACCTGGGCGCCCACCTCCACCGTGATCCGGGCCTTCAGCGAGCCGCTGGCGTTGACCGTCGCATCCACGTTGCCCCGTTCGATCTGTGCGGTGCGGAAGGCCGGGCCGTCCGACGATCCGGAAGCGATCAGTGCGTCGCCCCACAGATAGACGCCACCGCCCGCGACGACGACGACCAGCAGTCCGCCGACCGCCAGCCGCGTCAGCCGGCGTCGGGATCCGCGGGACTTGGACATCTCGTTAACCATGAAGGGTAGTAAGTCGATGCATGATAACGATATTTTAACCAAAAAGACGTTCAGAGGAAGTGTCTATCGCCGGGACTGGCACCGGACGCCCGTCGCGGTTAGTTTCGGCCCGGCGCCGGGTCGCGGGGCGGGTCTGCGGCGAAGTCGTTTGACCTCGCCGTTGCGGGCCTACTTAAATGGAAGGCGCGACATCGACGGCGCCGCCCCCGCGGGGTCCCGCCACCCGTGCCCGGTCGAACGGCATTCACCGCGTCGACCGCGCATACGCCCCTTAGATGACATTACCGCCCAGGACGCGGCGGCAAAGACGGAGCAGTGATCGTGAAATTCGGAGTTGGGCAGGCCATCAAGCGTGTCGAGGACCAGGTTCTGGTCACCGGGCAGGGACGTTACACGGACGACGTCGCCGTCGAGGACGCGGCCTATGCCTATGTCCTTCGGTCGCCGCACGCCCATGCCGAGATCCGGGGCATCGACATCGCCGACGCGAAAGAGATGTCCGGCGTCCTGACGATCCTGACCGGGGCGGACGTCGAGTCAGACGGGCTGGGCGACATGCCCTGCAACATACCGATGAAAAACCGCGACGGGTCCGACCGGGCGAACACCCCTCACCCCATCCTGGCGAAGGACCGGGTCCGCTATGTCGGAGACCCGGTCGCGCTGGTCGTCGCCGAGACCCTCCAGCAGGCGCGCGACGCGGCGGAAACGATCGCCGTCGACTATGCGGAACTGCCGTCGGTGGTCGATACGGAGGGGGCGGCCGAAGACGGCGCGCCGCTCGTCTGGGACGAGGCGAAGAACAATATCATCTTCGACTGGGAAGACGGCGACCAGGCCGCGGTCGACAAGGCGATGGCGGCGGCGGACCAGGTCGTCGCGCTACGCATGGTTAACAACCGGGTCGTCGCCAACTCGATGGAGCCCCGGGCCTGCGTCGCCGAGTATGACGCCGGCAGTGGCAAGGTCACCCTCCATACCTCGACCCAGGGCCCGCACGTGATCTACGGCCAGATCGCCGACGTGGTCCTGAAGATCGGCAAGGAGAACCTGCGTATCAAGACCGGCCATGTCGGCGGCGGCTTCGGCATGAAGGTCTTCCTGCACGCCGAACAGCCCCTGACGGTCTGGGCGGCACGGAAGATCAAGCGCTCCGTCCGCTGGAACTCGGACCGGTCGGAGGCCTTCATGTCCGACCTCCAGGGCCGGGATAACGTCAGCTATGCCGAACTGGCGATGGACGCCGACGGCAAGTTCCTCGCCCTCCGGGTGACGACCTACGCGGCGATGGGGGCCTATCTTTCCAATTTCGCGCCTTTTGTCGCGACCGGCGGTACGGCGATGCTCGGCGGCCTCTACATGACCCCGGCGATCCATGTGAACGTCAAGGGCATGGCGACCAACACCGTGCCCGTCGACGCCTATCGCGGCGCCGGCCGGCCGGAGGCGGCCTACCTGATCGAGCGGCTGGTCGACCATGCGGCGCGGGTCAGCGGCATCGGCCCGGCGGAGCTGCGCCGCCGCAACTTCATTCCGCCGTCGGCGATGCCCTACAAGACACCGCTCTGCGAGCCCTATGACTCGGGCGAGTTCGAGGCGGTGATGGCCGAGGCGATGGAACAGTCGGACTGGGAGGGCTTCGAGGCGCGCCGGGCAGAAGCGGCGAAACGCGGCAAGTATCGCGGCATCGGCCTCGCCACCTATATCGAGCGTTGCGGCGGCGGCGCCCCGGAGACGGCGGTGGCGAAGTTCGAAGACGACGGCATCAAGATCTATATCGGGACGATGGAGAACGGTCAGGGCCACCACACGTCCTACAAGCAGATCCTGTCGGAGACGCTCGACATCGACGCGGACACGATCCAGATCGTCCAGGGCGACACGGAAACGACGCCGGCCGGGATGACCGGCGGCTCCCGCTCGGTCCCGGTCGGCGGCGCGGCGGTCCTGGGCGTCGGTCAGAAGATTCGCGAAAAGGGCACTCAGATCGCGGCCCACATGATGGAGGTCGCGCCCGTCGATATCGAATTCGCCGACGGCACCTTCACGGTCGCCGGCACCGACAAGTCGATGACCCTTTGGGAAATCGCCAAGGCCGCGGCCGACCCGGCCAATGTGCCGGAAGGAATGGAGCCGGGCCTCGACGACGAATATCAGCGGAAGCCGGAAGCGGCGACCTTCCCCAATGGCTGCCATGTCATCGAGGTCGAGATCGACCCGGATACGGGCGAACTGGAAATCCCGCGCTACACCGTCGTCGACGACTTCGGCAAGGTCATCAATCCGATCATGCTGGAGGGGCAGGTCCATGGCGGCATCGTCCAGGGCCTGGGCCAGGCGCTGACCGAGCACACGGTCTATGACGACGAGAGCGGTCAGCTCGTCTCCGGCTCCTTCATGGACTATGACATGCCGAAGGCGGACCGCTTCCCCTTCTTCCATTTCTCGACCCACAACGTGCCCTGCACCACCAACCCCCTGGGCATCAAGGGCGCCGGAGAGGCCGGTGCGATCGGGGCGCCGCCGGCGGTGATCAATGCCATTGTCGACGCGCTGTATCCCGAACTCGGCATCGACCATATCGACATGCCCGCGACGGCGCTGGCCATATGGCAGGCGATCCACGGCGCCCATCGCGCGGCGGCTGAATGAGACGCCCAGTGCGCCGCGGCGAAATGAAGCGCGCCGCGGCTGCGGGGCTCTTGCTGTTCGGGTCGTTCATGGCTGCGGCGCCCGCGCTCGCCGAGCGGCCGGTCCCTCCGTGCGACATCTGGGTCTATGTCAAGGACCCGGACCCCAAGGGCGTGAACCTGCGCGCGGGGCCCGGCATCGGGAACAAGGTCGTCGCCGTCATCCCGAAGGACAGGGACGGCACGATCGTCCACCTCGTCGGCTCGCTGAACGGCTGGATGCAGGTTGCGGTCGCGGAGACGGTTGAGGGCAAGGTCGTCTTCAAGGGCCGGGCCTGGGGCCACGGCTCCCGCTTCGCCGTCGCCACACGGGGGCCGGGCCGCATTCTCGACGCGCCGCGCAAGACCGGGAAGCTTCTGGGCCGGACGCCCATGGAATATGAGATGACGGTCGCGGGATGCCGCCTGCGCTGGCTCTATGTCAAGAGCGCGCGGGGCATTGGCTGGCTCGCGCCGGACAATTACTGCGGCAGTCCCGTCACGACCTGCCCCTGATCCCGCCTCTTCGGACCGACGGACACACCAGTGGAGCCAGGAGTCATCGCCATCGTCGTCGGCGCCTATCTGGTCGCCGGTTTCGTCAAGGGTGTCATCGGTCTCGGCCTCCCGCTGACGACGATGGCCATCGTCGCCCTGGTGTTTCACCTGCGCGAGGCCGTGGTGCTGGTGCTCGTTCCCGTAATCGTGCTGAACGCCTATCAGGCCATGGCCGGCATCGGGGCCTGGGCGACGATCCGGCGTTTTCTCCTCTTCAACTTCTTCGCCTGCATCGGCATCTATTTCGGGACCCGGCTCCTCTTCATTCTCGATCCGCACGACCTCCAGATCATCCTCGGCTGCGCCATCAGCCTCTATGTCCTGGTCAATCTGTTCCGGTTCGAGATCCTGATCCCGCCGCGCTGGGAAAAGCCGCTTGCGCCGCCCCTCGGTGTTATGGCCGGGGTCCTCTGCGGCGCGACCGGATCGCTCGCCGCGGTGCTGGTGCCCTACCTTCAGGGCCTCAAGGTCACCAAGGACGAGTTCATCCAGGCGGTCGGCTTCACCTTCTTCATCACCGCCTTTGCCTGGGCGGTCGCGTTGTTCGAGGCCGGGGCGGTTACCTGGACCCTTGGGTCCATCTCCGTCGCCGCCCTCATCCCCGCCACGATCGGCATGATTGTCGGCACAAAGGTCCGCGCGCGTCTGGAGCCGGAGCGCTTCCGCCTGATCATCTTCCTGTTCCTGCTCCTGCTCGGGCTGAACTACATCCGCCGCGGGCTGTTCGAGTAGCCGCCGGCGAGCGGGTTCCTGCCGATCCACCCGGCGGCGGCCACCGGACGGT
Organism: uncultured Rhodospirillaceae bacterium; assembly: GCA_964350225.1. Classification (GTDB taxonomy): domain Bacteria; phylum Pseudomonadota; class Alphaproteobacteria; order Bin65; family Bin65; genus CAYGKX01. The sequence goes on from CAYGKX010000120.1 coordinate 5,676, forward strand.
CATCGGCTTGTCCTCTTCAGTTATGGGTAATAAATACATAAGCGTCATGCGTTACGATAGTATATTGGTATTTATTGTCTTATGATTTCGTGATTATTGGAAATACTTATACTTTCATTAATCATTACCGAATGACGCTATCTCCTCACATCACCGAGTGGCCCAACCGCCCAGCGGGCGAGTAGAGACGGCCCGGATTGGGAGAGGGGAATGGCACAGGCAGCCACGAACGTTACCGCCGTCGGCGCGGCGCAGGCCAGTGTGGCCGCCACGCGACGGGTGCCGCGCCGACGGCGCGTCTGGCACTCGGCACTGCTGGCGACGACGGCGCTTATCGCCGTAGGGCTGGCGATGCCGGAGCGGGCAGCGGCGGACACGATCATTCCCTCCGGACTGACCACTCTCGTCTCGCCCAGCATAAACGAACCCGGCAAGCTGGACGTGATCGGTACGCTCAATCTTGTCGGCCCCGGCACGGTGGAAGTGTCCGGCGTCACCACGGTTTTCGCTCCGGCCCTCCCGGGCGACGGCGCCTTGATCATGGACGGGGGCATGCTCTTCGACGCCCTGGGCGGCCTTGTGTCGCGGGGCACCATCTCGCTTCTCGATGGCTTCCTCTCCGTAGATGAGACGACGACCCTTCATGGCGGCTCCAGCCTCAGCGTTTCCGGATCCTCGATCTTCGTCTCGCTGGGGTCCATGGCGATGCTCGGCAACGCAACGGTATCGGTCCAGGAAGACGGGACCTTCGATGCCCAGGGCGGGCTGACCCTCTCGGGTTTCGCTGCACTGACCGTCGGCGGAAGCGCTGTCGCCAACTTCCACGACGCCCTCGTTCTCGAAGATGGCAGCAACATCACGATCAACAGTGGATCGTCGGTGGTCTTCGGCACGACCGAGGTTAAGGACAGCGCCTCGATCCTGGTGGCGGGGGGATCCTTTCATGTCAACGAGACGGTGACGCTCGCCGGCGGGACGATCGAGATTGGCGCGAGCGGCACCATGACCGCCGAAGGCGGCCTCGCGGGCAGCGATGGCACCGACGACACGCTTCTGGTCGCCGGCACCTTCAACGTCACGGGGAACGTTGCCTTCGGCACCGGCAACGACACCTTCGCCATCGCAGCCCGCGCGACGGTTACGGCCGGCACGATTTTCGACGGCGGCGACGGCTCGGACACCCTGCGCCTGACGGGTACCGGCAGCCGGGCCGAGGATATGACGCGCTTCCCGAATTTCGAGAAGATCGAGATGCAGGGCACGGGCACCTGGACCCTGACCGGCGGAACGCCGAGCGCGCCGACGACGATCCAGTCGATCACGGTCGACACAGGGTCACTGGTCCTGCTCGGCATCTGGAAGGCGACCGGCAACACGACGTCGGTGGCGTCGGAAAGCAAGCTGAGCATCGGCGACGGGGGCACGCAAAGCGCCCTGGCGGAAGATGGCGACCTGAACGTTCGCGGCCGTTTCGAAGTGACCGCCGGCGGCGCGGTAACCGTCCTGGGCACGACGACGGTCTTCCCGTCCCTTCAGGTCGGCTCAAGCGTCCTGCCTTCCGAAATCAGCGTGACCGGGACGATGACCTCGGGCACGACCATCGTTCAGGGCGGCGAGTCGGAAGACGGCCTCCAGCCGGGCAGGCTGACAATCCTGGCGGGCGGAAGCTACCAGACACTGGGCATCACGCGCATCGCGGGCGGAGACATCGCGACCCTCGGCGGGACCTATGAAAGCATAGGTCAGGTCACGCTCACCGGTGCGGGACGCATCACCTTGAATCCCGGAACCTCAAGCATATTCCTGGCGCGGAGCGGTCTTTCGGTTTCGGAGCACAGCCGCATCAACGTTTTCCAGGCGAGCCACTTCGATGTCGCGGGCCCCGTCACCGTACGCGAGGAGGCGAGCATTACTGTGAGTGGCGGCACGTTCACGGCGCGTGACACCACGACCGTCTCCGATACCGCCGAGATTCATGTGCGGGAGCAGGCGACGTACCGGGCGATGGGCGCGGTCTCGATCCAGGGCGATGCCTTGTTGAGGATACGGACAGATAGCAGTTTGATCGCCGACGACACCACGACGATCGCCAATTCGGCCGTGCTGCTGTTTGAAGGCAACGGCCACCTCGTCGCGGGCGGCCCGCTCAGATCGACCGGCGGATGGATCGCCGCCGGCCCCGAAAACGAATTAAGAGGAGTTCTCCGGCCGGGCGGCACGATTACGGGCAGTCTCCTGAACGACGGCGGTACCGTCGGGGGATATTCCGTCCTCCTCGCCGCACGTGGAGTCCCGGACCCTGACCTGGGGGTCCTGAAGGTTGTCGGGTCCTATAATCAGGGACCGGGCGGCACGCTCCTCGCCGGCGTGCGGCTCAGCGCCGACAGCCAAGCATCCGACCTTCTGCTGGTGGAGGGTACGACGCATCTCGCCGGGACGGTGTCCGTGGTGACGTTCGACGGTCCTTTCCCGGTCGGCTACTTCGCCAGGCTGGTCCGGGCCGACAGGCCGATCGAGGGCATGTTCGCCAGCGCGACCCTGGAGGGCGTGCCGATCGGCGACGTGACGGCGGTGGTCCTCAAGCGCACGGACGGGGGCGAGATTTCACCCGACGGCAACAACATTGACCTCGTCTTCGTCTCGCCCGGCGTGGCGGCGAACGGCCTTTCCAGCAACAAGAAGGCCATCGCGGCCAGCTTGGGCAAGGCGCTGCCGGAGGGTGGCATCGTTGTCTATGACGACACGGTGGCGACCGCGCTGGCGGCGTCGGCCGCCCCCCAGACCCTCGACCAGCTCTCGCCGGAGCCCTATGACAGCTTCACGGCCTTTTCGTTCGAGGTGGCGCGGATCTTCGGGGGGTTGATCGACAGCCGGGTGCGGGGGCTGCGGGACGGGGGCAGCGGGATCGGCACGCCGGGGCTCTTCGCCTCCGACCGCCGCGATCCGGTGCTGATCGCAGACACCAGCGGCACACCCGGCGGCGGACCCCGGCCGAAGGCGCCGGGCGATTACTCGAACGGCATCGGGCCGCGGCCCTCCGGCTGGTCGGTCTGGGCCTCGGGCATCGGTTCGGGCCTCTGGCTCGACCAATCCTCCGGCAACCTCGGCTATTCCGGCTGGACGGCGGGCGGTGCCGCCGGTGTCGACCTGCGGCTCGCGAAGGGTTTCGTCGTTGGTGTGCTGGCGGGCGGGAGCCGGTCGAACATCGACTTCGACGGCGTCTCCGGCGACGGGGACATGGACAGCGTCACGACCGGCGTCTACGCCGCCTGGGTCGGCAAGCACCTCTTCGCCAACACGGCCTTCACCTACACCAAGAACTGGGTCGAGGCCGATCGGGACATCACCGCGATGGGCGCCACCGCCAACGGCAAGACCGAGGGCGACCAGTATGCCGTCCACGCGACGGTCGGGGTCGGCTTCAGGCTCAAGCGGCTCTCCATCGAGGCGTCGGGCGGGGTCGACTGGGTGACGCTCAACCAGAAGGGCTTCACGGAGACCGGGGCGGGCGCCCTCAACCTCACGGTCGACAGCCGGTCGGACGACAGCCTGCGCCTCCGCGCGGGCATTCGCCTCGCGACGGCCGTCCGGGTGCGGCCCGGCTTCGTCCTGGTGCCGAGCGCCCGGGTCGGCTACGCGCGGGAGCTGATGGACACCACGCGGCCGATCACGGCGACCCTGGCGGGTGTCGGCGGCGCCTTCACGGTGACGGGCGACGAGGGCGGGCGCGACTTCGTGACCTACGGCGGCGGCGTCCAGGCCAAATGGAGCCAGGGCCTCACCCTCTACTTCGACTATGCCGGCGAATGGGCCACAGACCGCACCGCCAGCACCTTCTCCGGCGGGGTGAAGGTCAGCTGGTAGGCGCCGACAGGGCCGCAAACGAAAAGACCCCGGCGCGGTGGCCGGGGTCTCTCGAAAGCCTGCAATCCGGGTAGCCCCGGCATAGGGTTCTAGTAGCGATAGGTTTCCGGCTTGAACGGGCCGGCCTGCGGCACGCCGATGTAACCGGCCTGCTTCTCGCTCATCTGGGTCAGGGTCGCGCCGACCTTCTGCAGGTGCAGCTGGGCGACTTTCTCGTCCAGCTTCTTCGGCAGGACGTAGACCTTCTTCTCGTACTTGCCGTCGTTGTTCCACAGCTCGATCTGGGCGAGCGTCTGGTTGGTGAACGACGCGCTCATCACGAAGCTCGGGTGCCCCATGGCGTTGCCCAGGTTCACCAGCCGGCCTTCCGACAGAAGAATGATCTTCTTGCCGTCCGGGAACTCGATCTCGTCGACCTGCGGCTTGACGTTCTTCCACTTGAAGTTCTTCAGCGCGCCGACCTGGATCTCGCTGTCGAAGTGGCCGATGTTGCAGACGATCGCCTGGTCCTTCATCTCGCGCATGTGGTCGACGGTGATGACGTCGACATTGCCGGTCGCGGTGCAGAAGATGTCGCACTGGGGTGCGGCCTCTTCCATGGTCACGACCTCATAGCCCTCCATCGCGGCCTGCAGGGCGCAGATCGGGTCGACCTC
>CAYGKX010000121.1:0-2830 GCA_964350225.1 uncultured Rhodospirillaceae bacterium
TCGTGACCGTCTTCACTGCCTGCAACCAGCCCATTGCCAGGCTGCGCTGGCCGATCTCAGCCGCTCCGACGCGGAAAGGACGCGCAACCTGGACCATGCGGTTGCGGCCCTGAACGCCAGCCTGGTTGCCGGGCCATTGCCGGCGGCCCACGCCGTCGGCTACGCGACCTTGCTCAGCGTCTACACGGCTGGTGCAACCGCGCTGGCCTCGATTCCCCTGGTCTGCATCCCATGGACCGATCATCGAGTCCGGGAGATTGCCGACCGGACAACTACGGAAATCAAGCGATAAATGATCATTCATAAACAATCGTTCCAACCCAATCCGATGTTCGGACGGATACAGTTTTCGAAAATTCCTCATGGAACTTCCACCGACACAGCGGCTCTAAATAGGCATCCGAACTCGCCCCGCAGTCTCATGTGACACTGCAGGTGGGCGGCGTCGACCCACCTCGTAGGAGCAGACGACTTGTTGGACATCCGTCCCCGTATACTGGCAATGGCGATCGCCACCGCCGGTACCGTCGCCATCGTATCTCCCGGTATCGCCCAGAAATCGAGCGACCTTCCGACCGTCACCGTCGTGCCCGTCGGAGATGCCAAGTGGACCCCCCTCAACCCCTTGCGCGGCAACAAGGGTCCGCAGGCGGCAACCCTTTGGGGCAATCGCGCGGGACCGGGACCATCCGGCTTTCTCGTCAGGTTCGTCGACGGCTTCCGTTCACCGCCGCACATTCACAACGTCACCTACCGCGGCGTCGTCATCACCGGACTGGTTCATAATGACGACCCCAGGGTGGACGAAATGTGGATGCCGACCGGCTCCTACTGGACGCAGCCGAAGGGGGCCGTGCATGTAACATCGGCGAAGGGCACGACGAACGTCGCCTATATCGAGATTGCCGACGGTCCCTATCTGGTCCGCCCGGTCGACAAGGCCTTCGCGAGTGCCGAAAAGCCGATCAACGTGGATGTCTCCAACCTCGTCTGGATTGATGCGCCCGGAACCGGTGACAAGTCAGGGCGCGTCAAAGTCGCCTATCTCTGGGGCGATCCCAAAGACGCGCGACCGAGTGGAGCTCTTCTGAAGCTGCCCGAGGGACAGACCGGCATTCTGAGTGCCGCCGGAGAATCCCTGCGGGCCGTTGTCATTCAGGGCCGCGTCTACCGCGGCTCTCCGGGTAAAGGCCCGGGCCAGCGCCTCATGCCGGGCAGCTATTTTGCATCGGCCGGGTCGGGCGAACACCGGATCGCCTGCGCCGCCGGCTCGACCTGCATCGTCTACGTCCGGAATGAAGGGAGCTTCCGCTTTCTTTCCATACCGGGCGGAAAATAGCGGCCCGCCAGTCGACGGAAGCCCCTCCCGTTCATCCGGCTCTCGGACGTCGGCGAACGTCCGGCCGCAGATGCCGATAAGGCAAAGCTGCCGGGTCGTCGATGTTGGCGCCCGGCGCCTCTACCACCAGAACCTCGCGGGCGACCGGTCCGAAATCGGCGCGGAAATGCACCGAACTTTTGACGCCCAGAATGTCGGCGGCAATCGGATCGGCGCCAAGATGAACGAACATCGCCCGGTCCGCTGCCTGCTGCGGCACCGACGAAATCACGACCCTGACATCGGCCTTGTCGTCGAGCACCCGCAAGAGGGCCATGGGGCCGAGGTCGAACCGGCTGCCGCCGAAAAAGGGGCCCGTGCCGGTGAAGCGCCCGTCGGAGAGGCCGTCGACCCGCACCCGGACCCGGTAGGGCTTGTCGCCCCCAATGCCGGACTGCCCACCGATTGCGACGTCGATCTCTGCGCCGGAGCCCGCCCGGTGCGCCACCGCCGCCGTTTCGGGATCTTTTATGACGCCGAGCAGCGCATTCCGTGCGCCCAGACCGACCAGACCCCGCAGCAGGAAAGTTGTGTCCGCCGTGCCGCCGGCGCCAGGGTTGTCCTGGGTGTCGGCGAGGACGACAGGCCCCTCTCCCTTTCCCGCCGCCATGGCGCGGGCAACGGCCGCCTTGGCCGACAGAAGCGGCGCTCCAAACGCGGGCTCCAGCGCAAGCGCGCGTTCCCGGAGGGCCTCCATGGCGGAGTGCGCGGTTGACGTTTCGTCGGCATAAGCCAGCACTGAAGGACCGCCTTCCGGCGTATCGCCCGGTGGAAACCCCATGGCCGCCGACCGGCTCCAAAGGCCGGGCATATCGGTCCGGTCGAGGGTTGCGAATATCTCCGATGCCGGCGGCGCCAGGGTGCATTGCGCGCTGATCGGGACGAGGAAGGGCAGCTTCGCGAAGGCCTTTGCCGGCCGCCGGCCGCTGTCGAACAGACGCGCCAGGAACGCCTGCGCACGTGCACCGGTTTCCGCCATGTCGAGATGCGGATAGGTGCGATAGACGACCAGGCCGTCGCTCACCTCGACCATGGCCGCCGATATGTTGGCATGAAAATCGAGTGACGCGACGATCGGCAGGCCGTCTCCCACAGCCGCGCGGATACGGGACAACAGCTCTCCCTCCCCATCCGCCAGATGTTCGGCGATCATGGCGCCGTGAAGACAGAGATAGAGGGCGTCGACCCGCCCGGCGCCGAGCAACCGCTCCACCAGTTCATCCGAAATCCGCTCATAGGCGTCTTCCGTCACCGGCCCGGATGGACCGGCATTCGCCCAGAGGAGTGGCGCGATGTCCCATCCGTCGTTCGCGGCTGCGGCAAGAAACCCGCTCGCGCCGATGTTCTGACCGGCAAGCGCCGGTCCGAGTTCCGCGCCCCGCACAAGTCCGGGCCAGGCGTCGGCCCGCTCGAAATCGGCGAAGGTCGCCTGGGTCGGCGCGAAGCTGTTGG
>CAYGKX010000121.1:2840-6090 GCA_964350225.1 uncultured Rhodospirillaceae bacterium
GTCGGCACCGCGGCAAAGTGGTGGCCGGTCACCCACCGAGGCGAAGTAGGAATAGTCCGTCCTGACCGGGACGAAGCTGTTGGTTTCGTGGTGAAAGCCGCCGACGGCGATACGGGGCATGTCAGATCGTCTCGAACCGGAAGGAGATACCTGCAGTGTGGCGTGGCGCGGCACAGCTTGCTAGCGTTCCGGCGAACCTGAACAGCCCGAGCCAAACATGCCGCCCAAGACCGCCGAAGAAAAGCTCGCCCTGTTCCGCGAGATCGACAAGCGCGCTGCCTTTACGCAATGGCTGGGCGTGGAACTCAATCATTGTGCGGACGGGCGCGCGGAACTTGCCCTGCCGTTTCGGCCCGAATTCGCGCAACATAACGGCTTCCTTCACGGCGCGCTGGTCGGCTTCCTGATCGACTACGCCTGTGCCTGGGCAGGCGGATCCATGTCCGCAGGCCCGGTCGTGACAAGCCAGTTTCAGGTAAATTTCGTGGCTCCCGGATTGGGCGACCGTTTCATTGGCATCGGTGAGGTCGTGAAGGCCGGGAAGCGGCAGTATGTGACCAGGGCCGAAGCCTTCGCCGAAACCGAGGGCGAACGCAAACTGATCGCAATCGGGTCCGCCACCATCGTGCCGCTATAGAACATGACCAGGGAGATCGAGGCCCTGTCCCGCCAGCTCGACGACCTCTCCCCCGGGCGCGTCGTCGCCTTTGGGCAGGAGATCGAGACCGAGATGGCGCGCTTCGCCGACATGGTCCTCGACCAGGCCTTCGACCGCGACGACGCGCGGCTGGACAGCCAGCTCGCACGAATGCGTGCCGCCGCGACTTTGCCCGAACCCGGTAACGGGACGGGAGGGGCAGGCTTGATCGGACGGCTCTTCGGCGGCCCCGCTCGCGATATCAGACGCCAGACCGACCGCTTTCTCCGGGCCCGCCAGGAGATCGATACCCTCGCCCTCGGTCTGGAGGATCATATCCATGCGGTCGACCATGGTCTGGTATTGCTCAATCGCCTTTTCGAGGCGCATGCCGGCAAGGCCGAGAGCCTCACACGCCATGTCGAGGCCGCCCGCCTCGCGCTCACCCGCCATCGCGCCGCGCTGGCCGAGGGGGAGCGCGCGGAAGACAACGAACCGGGCGGCCTCGTGGCACAGCGCCTGCAGGACCTGCGCAACGGAATCGACCGGCTGGAGCGGCGCATAGACGATCTTGACCGGTCACGGGTGGTGACCCTGGGCATGCTCGCAACGATCCGCCAGACCCAGACGGCGGGCCTGGCATTGGTCGAACAACTGCGCCGGACCGTCGATCTGGCGATCCCGGCCTGGAAGACGTCCAACCTGATCCGCCTGCAACAGACCCGCCAGCGCCATGGCTTCGACGCGCTCGCCGATGCGGATATGGGCCTGCCGACGGGCCCGGCGGACGCCGCGCCGCCCGACCTCTTCGACGCTCTCGACAAGCTGGAGCGGCTGGAGAAGGATGTCCGGACGGCGCGGAAAACGGGCCGGGCAGCCCTGACGGAGGCGGAACGTGCGCTGCGCGACTGAGGACGGCCGGCCGTGAGCCGGACAGGGTGGCTCCGCCATGGGGTTCCCGTGGCGGCGGGCGGTGCGCTGTTTCTGCTATGCGCCTTCGCCGCCGGCCTCGACTGGCTGCCCTCGGCCCTCGTCGGCGGCCTTACCTGGGCGGCCCTGGCGGCCTTTCTCTACCGGCCCGACCCGTTCCGCGCGCTGCGGCGCAACCGGGGCCTCGGCATTGACCCGGATGTTATTCGCACGGAACTGGCCGCAGCCGGAGAGCGGATCGCGCGCCTGCGCGAGGCGGCGGTGCGCATCGATCATCCCGAACTGGCGGTGCCGCTGCGCGAGATCGCCGATGCGGCGGAGACCATTTCGGCCGATGTCGTTGCGGATCCCCGGGATTATCCGCGGCTTCGGCGACTTCTGGTCTACCAGCTCGACCATGCTGCGGAGGTCGCAGAGGGTCTGGCCGCCCTGCCCGCAGATCGTATCGGCGCGACACCGGCACTCGCCAGGGCCCACGAGACCCTGCCGCAGGTTGCCGACAGTTTCCGGCGCCATCGCGACAGGCTGTTCGACAACGAGACCTTCGATGTCGACACGCGGCTGACCCTCCTGGAAAATGACCTCGCGCGCCTACCGGTGTCGCGTGGGAGTTCGACGCCGCGCAGGTGACGGAGACACCAGGCAAGCTCAACCGGCAAACACGCCCCCGAAGACCCGATATGTTTCGTCCGCTTCCAGACCTGACCGCTCTATTGCCCGCGGAAACATTCATGTCTTCAGGCTCGCAGGAAACAGACGAGCTGACCGCCGCGCCGACAGTTTCGCGGCGGTCGGCGCTACAGCGTCTTGCGCATGTCGCCGGCACTGCGGCGGCTGGCGCCGCGCTCTCTCCGTTCGCGAATTTCGCCGGCGCCTCGGCCGCCATTGTCCCGGAGGGTGAACGCCGTCTCAATATCGCCCGGGTGAGCTACGACTCCCCCTATGGACGAATGAAAGCCTATTCGGCGCGATTGCGAGGCGCGGACAAACAGCCGTCCGTTCTGGTGGTCCACGACTTTTGGGGGCTCACCCCGCACATGGAGGATATCGCCCGGCGTCTGGCGATCGAAGGCTTCTACGCCATGGCTGTCGACGCACTATCGCCGGTTGGCGGCACCCCGCCTAACGGCGGCAAGACGCGCGCATCGATTTCCCGCCTCGATCCGGCGCGAACCCTGGCCGCCCTCAAAGCAGGCCTGGCCTGGCTCAAGAGCAATCTGAACACAACGGAGAAGGTCGGCGCCGTCGGCTTCGGCTGGGGCGGTGGAATGGTCAACCGGCTGGCGGTCAACGGCCGCGACCTGACCGCGGGAGTGGTCTATTACGGGCCGCCTCCCGCGCTCGACCAAGTGTCCCGGATCGGTGCCGCCCTTCTGCTCCACTATGCCGGGAAGGACCCGGCCGTCGACGCCACTGTTCCCGCCTTTGGCGCCGCCCTTGATGCCGCCGGTGTCCGCCACGAGATATTCAGGTATGCGGGAACACGCCCCGGCTTCGCGAACGACATGCGCGCTGCCCTCTATGACCGGCCGGCCGCAGAACTGGCCTGGACGCGGACGGTCGGCTTCCTCAGGAAGAACCTCGCCTGACCTTTTCCGGCAACGCGAAACGTCGATCCTGGACACCGACGAACCGGTCCAGAAGTCCCGCGATCGCCCGGCGCTCAGGGCCCAGGACTTCCGT
>CAYGKX010000121.1:6100-9707 GCA_964350225.1 uncultured Rhodospirillaceae bacterium
CGGGTAACGCGCGGTCGAGTCCAGGAGATTCTCCAGCGCCGCATGAAGTTCCGCGTCCGGTGTCCGGCCGTCGCGCACCGTGTCGGCGAACGTTGACAGCAGGTCGGCAACGCGCGCGGCCTCGGCGGCCGCATGCTCGGAGGACGCCCCCGGCGCGACGCCCGCCCGAGCACGCCCAACGTCGCGGATCGCCGACTGAAGCTCGCCGACGAGCCGGCCAATGTCCCGGCGCAGCATGAACAGGCGCCGCCCCGGGATCGCCTCCCAGCGGGCGAAATCGGCTTCCCTCACGGCCGCATCTGCGAGGGCCAGAAAGCCCGCGTCGCTGGTGTCGTACGGACCCGCCGGTCCGCCCAGCGCGCTGTCCATCGCGCGCCGATACTGCCGCCCGGCCTCGACCAGGAAATCCGCAATCGTGCCCCGGGCTCCGATCACAACGCTCTCGGGGATGAGGACAAGGCTCACCACAATGCCGATGAGAGCGGCAAGCATCGTATCCGTCAGGCGCTCGAGCGCCGATGCGGTCAGGGGCTGCCCGAGAAGGGCGTAGACAAAAAGAACCACCATGGTGACGCACGCGATGCCGGCGACATAGTTCACCGGCACGTAGAAATAGATCGCGACAATCAGGATCGGGAGAGCCGCCGCGAGCCACACCGTATGATCCGGCCCCACCGCCAGCGCGATCGCCCAGCCCAACACCGCACCGACGACGGTGCCGGTCATGCGCAGCGCGCCCCGCATCAAGGTTTCGCCGAGCCGCCGTTGCAGGACGATCGCGACGGTCAGGAGTACCCACAGCGGATGGTGGATGCCCAGAAGTTCCGCGATGCCGGCAGCCGCGACCGCCGTCAGGGCGAGACGCAGGGCATGGATGAGGACACCTTTCTCCAGTGGCAGAGGCGACCGGATGGCCGGTGCGTCGTCCGGTGTCGCGAGGTCGGCCAGACGCAGGGTGCGACCGACGAGATGCACCGGCACCAGCACGGCGAGCGTCGCCGCCAGGCCGATGACAAGGCCCCCTGCCCGCTCCGCCTCTGATCCCGCGGACGGTCCCGCGGTCGAGGCGAGCGAGAAGGCCACGAAGCCCAGTGCGCCAATAACGCCGCCGACCGGGCCGAATGCGACGGCAAGACCCGACACGAGTCCGAGTGCGGCGACCGCCGGAAAGAACCAGGGGCTGGTGTCGGGCACCAGGGTACCAAACGCGATGGCAGCGCCAAACCAGAAGGCGGAAACCGCGATCAGGCGCAGTTCCCGGGCCAGGCCACCCCCGCCGACCAGCAGGACGACGTGCAATAGGATGGCGAGGAATGGACCGAGCAGCGCCGTCTTCGGCCACAGGGGTGTCAGGTAAATCCCAAACGCGGCCAGTCCGACCGCGAACACCCCCTGGACGCCGACCCGAAGATGCGCACGGGACGGGTCGATATGGTCGAGATGCAGACGGAGTCGGTCGGCAAGCGCCATCATGGGCAACGCATCACCCTTCTTTGATTGCCCCGGCCGGGCCCGCGCCGGTTCCAGACCGACGGTATGGCGTGACGGCTATGGATCCAGGAATTCACACCGCCGCCCTTCCGGCCGGGAGTTCTCGCGCGACAACCGGGCCGGGGAAGCGGCGGCGCTGTACCGACTGGAAGGCGACGATCGCCTCCAGCAACCGGATCCGGCGTTCGGCGAACGGGCCGCCGGACGCCCGGATGTCCGCCAGGAGACGGCTTGCCTCGGCTTCCGCTTCCGGCAGCGCGCCCCTTTTGTCCTCGACAGACGCGGCGAGGTCTTCCAGGAGCCGGGCAATCGCCTCTCCTTCCTCCCGCAATTGCGCGGCGACCGCTGGATCGATCCTCCGGGATGCCGCCCCCTCCTCTTCGCCAAGATCGCGTATCTCGCGAAAGATGGTTCCGCCCTGCACCCGTATCTCCCGGCGCAGGCCGAAAATCCGGCGACCTGGCATGGCTTCCCAGAGGGCAACCGCGATTTCCCGTGCCGCGCGTCGGGCCTGCGCCTCGAACGCCGCGCGCGTGTCGTCAAGACATTCCCCCTTTTCGCCGAGGGCGGCGGACAGCGCCCGGCGATATTGTACAGCGGCGCCCCGAAAGAACGCGATCAGGGCCAATCGCGCCGCTTCGCCCGCCCGTTCCGGCACGATGAAGAGGCTCGCGGCGATACCGATGACCGCCGCGACCAGCGTGTCCGCCAACCGTTCGAAGGCCGATGCCCCGACAGGGGCCCAAGCGCGGCATAGGCAAGGATCACGAATGCCGAAGAACAGGCCATGCCGATGGCATAATTGGCCGGAACATACAGATAGCGCCCGACCACTAAGGCCGGCACGAGCAAGAGCAGCCAGACCGCGTTGCCGGCCCCGGCCAGGCTCACGATGATCCAGCCGGCAACAACGCCGACAAGGGTGCCGGAAGCCCGCTGGACACCCTTGATCAGCGTATCCCCCAGCCGCCGCTGCATGACGATGACGATGGTCAGCATCATCCAGAGCGGATGGTCGATCTCAAGGAGTTCCGCCAGGACGCTCGCGACAAGCACCGCCGTGGCGAGGCGCAGGGCGTAGGACAGGGTCTGCCTGTCGAAGCAGGGGAAAAGCTTGAAGACATGGGGCGGCGGCCGCGGATACCCGAAATCGGCGAACCGGAGCGCCCGCCCCGCCAGATGAATTGCGACAATGACAGCAAGGGCAATGGCAAATCCGATCGCGCCCGAGACGAGTCTTTGTCCGATATCGGACGTTCCGGGGTTGAGCGTCGCAGCAAGCGCGAAGACCGCAAAGGCGACGATCCCGATCTTCCGTCCGACCACGTCGAAACCGATGCCTAAGCCGGTGAGGAAGCCGACCGCCACCGCGGCGGGAAGAAACCAGCCGGTTCCGGCATGGACATAGGTGCCGAGCGCCAACGCGGCGGCGCTGGTTGCCGCGACGGCAACCGCCACAATGAGTTCGTGGCGCAGGCTTCCGGTGCGGCTCGCAATCGCGAGGTTCACGACCCAGGCGAATATCGCCGCCCAGGTAAGCTGTTGCGGCCAAAGGGATGTCGGCCAGACCGCCAGAACGCTCGCCGCGATGGCGATACCGGCCTGGATGCCGACCCGGGCATGGGCGCGCGTCGGGTCGATATCGTCGATATGCCGGCGGAGGCGGTCGGCGAACGGGCGCATTAGGCGACGGTTCCCCAGTTAGGACGGCGGCGCCCCGTGTCACCGACCCCGCGGCGCCCGAGGAAGGACGCCCAGTATGGAAAGGCCCGGGTTAATGAAGTCGTTGCGGTTGGTGAAGTCTCGTGGGTGCCGATGCGCAGGGGTCCGGCCTCTGCCACCTGTGCGGCATGCGGCCCTTCGACAAGCTCAGGGTGGGGAGGGGGTGGCGTGAGATAAGCCCTGGAATGAGAGGAGCCCTGGGAGGAGGGGAGAGCCGGGACGAGAGAAGTCACCAGACGAGGGGAGGTTAGGGTTGGGGGAAGGATCAGGGTTCGGATGAAGGCGCAAGGTCCGGTTCGACGTGCCGATGCCCGGAACCGTCACCGATCCTATCGGGTTCAGGCCCGCCCCCGGTTCCCCTCCGGAGCCGCACGCGCCGTGACGCGACTCAAGA
>CAYGKX010000121.1:9717-10193 GCA_964350225.1 uncultured Rhodospirillaceae bacterium
CTTGTCGAAGGGCCGGAAGACGGGCAGAAAGTGGGACACCGTTCGAGACCCCGCGCCCCGTCGGCAGAAGGAAGCACATGATGGCCCCCACCCCACCCGCACGCCCGGCGCTCGTCCAGCACATTCTCCTGGCGCTCGTCATCGCCTTCGGCCTCTCGGTGGCCTTCTGGCTGATCCTCGGCACCTTCGTCCTGGTGGGCTTTGTCCTGTGGTCGCTGGTCGCCGCCGCCATCGGCGTCGGCATCGGCGCGTTCGCGGTGCGGAACATCGTATGGACCGGGATCGTGACGGCCGCGGTACGGATCCTGATCTACGCCGTCATGACCCGGCTCGCCTGACGACAGTCAGCCGAAACCTCAGATATCCGCGTAGGTCCGCTTCTCCTTGGCGCCGCCCGGGTGGCAGACCGCGCCGTCGCGGGCCGCGCCGACAGTCTGGGCGTAGCGCCAGATAGCGCCGGCGCCGAAATATTCCTC
>CAYGKX010000122.1:0-10137 GCA_964350225.1 uncultured Rhodospirillaceae bacterium
GGCGGGTGGCTCGAGGACAACGGCGACACGGCCGTCGCATGGCTCGCCGCCGAGCCGCACGGCAACGACCCGGCACCGGACCGGCGCCTGCGCATCGGCTATGTCTCGCCCGACTTCAAGTCGCATTCTGTCGCCTTTTTCATCGAACCCGTCCTCGAGGCCCACGACCGGACACGGGTGGAGGTCTATGCCTACGCAAATCAGCGGGGCGGCGACGCGGTGACCGCCCGGCTGCGCGCCCATGCCGATCACTGGCGCGAGATCGCGCGGCTGGACGACGCGGCCGCGGCCGGGCTGATCCGCGCCGACGGGATCGACCTCCTGATCGATCTGGCCGGGCACACCGCGCGCAACCGCATGCCCCTCTTCGCCCGGAAGCCCGCACCGGTGCAGATGACCTGGCTCGGCTACCCGAACGGTACCGGGATGGACGCGATCGACTATCGCATCACGGACGCGCGGGCCGACCCGCCGGACCTGACCGAGGGCTATCACGCGGAGAAGTTGATCCGGCTCGACACCGGTTTTCTCTGCTACCGCCCGCCTGCCGGCGCCCCGCCCGTCGCGCCGCCGCCGTCGGCGAAGACCGGGCGCGTGACCTTTGCCTCCTTCAACAACCTGGCCAAGATCGGCCCCGTCCTCGTCGCCCGCTGGGCGGAAATCCTCAAGGCCGTGCCGGAGGCGCGCATGATCGTGAAGGCGCCGCCCCTGATCGACCCCGGGCCGCGCGCGCATGTCCTGTCGATGTTCGCCCGGGCGGGCGTCGCGGAGGACCGGCTGCTGCTGGGCGGGCGGCTGCCCGACATCGAACAGCATCTGGCCTTCTACGAACAGGTCGACATCGCGCTCGACAGCTTTCCCTACAACGGTACGACGATCACCTGCGAGGCCCTGTGGATGGGCGTGCCCACCATCGTGGTCGCGGGCGATGCCCATGTCTCCCGGGTCGGGGCGAGCCTGTGCGGTACGGTGGGCGCGACGGAACTGATCGCACGCGACGAGGACGACTATGTCGCGAAGGCCATCGCCCTCGCGAAGGATCCCGACGCGCTCCTTGGCTGGCGGAAGAAATTGCGGGAGATGATGACGGCCTCGCCGCTGCTCGACCCGGTCGCCTTTACCCGGACGCTCGAGGCCGCCTATCGCGAGGCCTGGCAAACCTGGTGCCGAGACCCTTCCTAGAGCACGTCGCCTAGGAGCCCCCCGTCAGCCGGAAACGGATGGGCACGTCGACCCATGCAGCGACGGGAATCGCGCCGCGCCGCGCCGGGGCGAACCGCCAGCCGCGGACGGCGTCGAGTGCCGCCCGGTCGAGGATGCCATGCCCGCTGCTGTCGCCCAGGCGGACGGCAACGACGCGGCCTCGCGCGTCGACACGGACCCGGACGACGACACGTCCCTGCCAGCCAAGACGTCGGGCGCGGCGCGGATAGACGGGCGGGCGATTGACGCTCCCCCCGCCCCCGGCGCGCGGCGGGGAGTAGGCCCCGGTCCTGGCGCCCGGTAGCGCGGCCGCCTGGCGCTCGCGGGCGGGCGCCCTTGTTGCGCGGGCCTTGCCGCCACGGACCTTGGTGGAGACGGAACGGCGCCTGGGCTGTTGATTGGCGACCGGCTTGCTGTGCGGAACGGGGCGCGCCCGGCCGTCCGCTGTCCGCCCTGGCTTGCGGCTTGTCGCCAGGGTCTTGGGCAGTTGTCGGACCGGCGCCGGTTCGACGGGTTTCGTCGCGACTGCCCTGAGCGGCGCCTCTGTCGGGGTTGCGGGCGTCGACGAGGACGGCTTTCGCGCCGCCGCCCCCGTAGCAGCCCGCGCGGGAGCGGGAGCGATCGCAACTTTCCGCGACGGTGGCGTGGTGGTTTTCGGCGGCACTGCCGTCGGTTCAGTTGGCCGTTCGATCTCCGATTTCGAGGCCGTTGACGCCGGCTCCGGATGCGTAGCGGCGGTCGGCCGCGTGCGCTCCGTCGACCGGGCCCCGACCGTGGAGGGCTGTCCTTTCCGTTCCGTCGCCAGACCGCCCGGAGGACCCGCCACGATCGAAACGGAGATCGCCGGCAGCGGCACGGGAGGCCCGGAGGGCTCGGCCAGAAAGGCGGCGAGGACGCCGCCATGAAGCAGCAACGACAGGATGCCTGCCAGCCACGGCGCCGCCGCGGAGGACTTCGGCAGCCAGGGCCGGGCCGGTGGTGGTCTGTCGATCGGGGTGAAACCGTCACCCATGGCGCGCTCCGCAAGTGGCACCTCGCGCCGCCGGAATCGGCCGGCGCGGGCTCGCCACCGCTGACGGACAGGCCGTCCCGGCGCCGCGCCCCGCGGACCGGTGGGTGACGTTCGGCGGCAGGTCTCCTGGCTTCCGGGTCGTAGCATCGAGGCCGCCTTCCCGGGCTTTCGCCCAGTGGCCAATGGCCTGTCGCTCGCCGGCTACAGTTGCGGGGGCAGCCGCGGCTTGGGTGGGCTGGAAGCGACGTCGCGCCTGCCGCCACCGGACCGCGTTCCCTCAAGTCCCGTCGGGAACCGCCGATGCCCGATATTACGGAAGCGGCCCTGACGGGGTCAATCGGTCTGGGTCGATCGGGCGCGCGACCTGCCCTCTCCCATCCTTCATCTTGCGGAAACCTCCCCGCCGATAGGATTCCGTGCGACTGTCGGCCGGCGTAATATGGCCGGTCCGCCCATCGATGCGGGCGAAGGGGAGGACGCGCCAGATGTTCGAATCCGCCGAGATCGGCCACAAGATCGAGCCCGATCGCTACCACGAGGAGGTGCCGAAGCTGCGCGAGGCGCTGCTGGACGCGCAATTCGAACTGGACCGCACGAAAGACTTCTCCGTCGTCATCCTGATCGGCGGGGAAGAGGCCTCCGGCAAGGGCTTCCTGGTCAATACGCTCCTCGAGTGGCTCGACCCGCGTCTCGTCCAGACCTTCGCCATGGACACGCCGACCGACGAGGAGCGGGAACGGCCGCGCATGTGGCGTTTCTGGCGCGCGCTGCCGCCGCGCGGACGGATCGGCATTTTCTTCGGGTCCTGGTACACGGGGCCGATCATGAAGACCCTGTCCGGGGACATGGACCGCGCCGATCTGGACCAGGACATGGGCGAGGCCCGGCGTTTCGAAACGATGCTGGCCAACGAGGGGACGCTGATCCTCAAATTCTATCTCCACATCACCAAGAAGGAGCAGAAGAAGCGGCTGGAGATACTGGAGAGCGACCCGCGGCTCAGCTGGCGGCTGAAGCCCACCGACTGGGAGCGGCACAAGCAGTACAAGGAGCACTTGAGCATCATGCGCCACGTCATTCGGGTGACGGACGAGGCCCATGCCCCCTGGTTCGTGGTCGAGGCGACCGACGAACGATATGCCTTTCTCACCGTCGGCCAGACGATCGAGCACAACCTGCGCCAGCGGCTGGCGAGCCCGGATGTCGATATCCGGCGGGGCGCGCCGATGGCGCCGCCGCCGCTGGACAACCGGCACCTGATGGACGAGATCGACCTCGACCAAAGCCTGTCCAAGGACAAGTACGAGGAGCGGAAGGCCGAGCTCCAGGGCCGCCTGAACGGGCTGACCCGCAGCAAGAAGTTCCGGAAGCATGCCGCCGTCGCGGTGTTCGAAGGCGTCGACGCCGCCGGCAAGGGCGGGGCGATCCGCCGGGTCACCGCGGCACTCGACGCCCGCTTCTACGAAGTCGTGCCGATCGCGGCGCCGACCGACGAGGAAAAGCTGCACCCCTATCTCTGGCGCTTCTGGCGCCACCTGCCGCGCCTGGGGCGAACCACCATCTTCGACCGCTCCTGGTACGGCCGGGTCCTCGTCGAGCGCGTCGAGGGGTTCGCCTCGGAACACGACTGGTCCCGAGCCTACGCCGAGATCAACGATTTCGAGGAGGCCATGGCCGAACACGGGATTGTCGTCACCAAATTCTGGATGACCATCAGCCAGGAGGAACAGCTCGCCCGCTTCAAGGCGCGCGAGGACACCGGCTACAAGCGCCACAAGATCACCGACGAGGACTGGCGCAACCGGGACAAGTGGGACGATTACGCCATGGCGATGGAAGACATGATCGAACGCACCAGCACCGGACTGGCGCCCTGGACGATCGTCGAGGCGGAAGACAAGCGCTATGCCCGGATCAAGGTGCTGGAAACGTTGTGTGACAGGATCGAAGACGCCCTCTAGGGCGCGGCCCCGCGAAGGACAGGAAGCGCATGATCATTTTTCGCCAGTTGTTCGACAGTCAGTCCTCGACATACAGCTATCTCCTGGGCGACCGGGAAAGTGGAGAAGCCGTCCTGATCGACCCGGTCTTCGAGCAGGTGCGCCGCGACGCGGCGCTGGTGAGCGAACTGGGCCTGACCCTGCGCTGGACCCTGGAGACCCATGTCCATGCCGACCACGTAACCGGCGCCTGGCTGATGGCGCAGCGGAAAGGCAGCAAGATCTCCCTGTCCGCGGCGAGCGGTGCGGAGGGTGCGGACCGTTATCTGGAGGACGGCGACTGGGTCGATTTCGGCGGCCGACACCTGACCGTATGGGCGACTCCGGGGCACACCAACGGCTGCCTCACCTATGTCCTCGACGACCGGTCCATGGCCTTTACCGGCGACGCCCTTCTGATCCGTGGCTGCGGACGGACGGACTTTCAGGAGGGCGATCCCCGGTCGCTCTACGGCTCGGTGCGGGAACGCATCTTCTCCCTGCCGGACGACTGCACCCTCTATCCGGGTCACGACTACCGCGGCATCACGGCGACGAGCGTGGCCGAGGAGAAGCGCTACAACCCGCGCCTCGGCGGCGATCTCAGCGCGGACGACTTCGCCGGCTACATGGACAATCTGGGCCTGCCGCACCCGGCCAAGATCGATATCGCCGTTCCTGCCAACATGAAGTGCGGCCGACCGGAAGACGGCGGCGCGCCGGAAGCCGACCCGGACTGGGCGCCGCTTTCTCTCACCTTCTCCGGCATCTGGGAAATCCGGCCGCGCTGGGTCTGGGAGTATCGCGACCGGGTGAACATCCTGGATGTGCGCGAGCCGGACGAATTCGACGGTCCGCTCGGTCATATCGAGGGCGCGATCCTGCTGCCGCTGGGCGAATTGGCCGACAGGACCGACAGCCTGCCGACGGACAAGCCCCTCGTCGCCGTCTGCCGCGCCGGCGGCCGCTCCGCCCGGGCGACCCAGATCCTCGCCAAGGCGGGCATCGACCGCTGCGCCAACCTGTCGGGCGGCATGCTCCGCTGGCGCGCCGACCGTTTGCCGGTGGAGGGGGGCGAGGAATAGACGGAGTTCGCCGCCTCAGGGAAAGCCGGGGCCGAAATTGCCGTTGCCCGAGTAGAAGGTGCCGTTGTTGTAATCGCCGCTGTTGAAATAGCCGGTATTCATATTGCCGGTGTTGGCAAATCCGATGTTGTACGACCCGGTATTGAGATACGCCGTTGGGTCGTCTTCGCGATGGCGCCGGATCAGCGGCTTGGCACCCCGGCCAAAATAGAAGCGCACGCCGGTCATCACGCTACCGGAGCCATTTTGAGCGACACTGCCGCCGACGAACATCGCACCCAGGGTCTTGCCGCCGACCGGGAACCCCCATTCAAACCCGAAGACCGCCGAATTGGTGCCGAATAGATAGCTGTGGCCGAGCGATAGCCGGAGGTTGTCGGTCGGATAGTAGGCGACCTGGACGATGTCGAAGAATCGCGTCTTTAGGGTGCCCCTGAAGCTCGACGTCAGATGGGCGCGGCCGCCCTGGACGCCCAGGACGCCCTCGACCGTGAAGCGCCCAAGATAGAGCGCGCCCTGTGCACCGGCGGCGTAGCTGTCGACGCCATCGAAGGCGCTGGAATGCAGATAATGGCCGTATATCCCGGCGAGGCCGATCTTCGGATCGCGCCAGAACAGATGCAGCGCGCCGCCTCCTATGACGAGACCGCCCTGGTATTTGCTGTCGAGGCCGGCGACGACAGCATCGACCTGCAGGCCGAAGCGGAGGCCGAGCGGGATCGTGATCGACCCGGCGCCCCCATAGAATGCCCGGCTGTTGGCCACGCCGCCGAGGGCCGCGACCTTGCCATTGACTCCATCGACAGCCGGCAACCGGCGGGTGGTGGTGAGCTTGGGAGAGTCCGGTTTGGGAGCTTCGGATGGAGGTGCGGCGGGGTTGGAAGCGATGGACGTTGGCTGCTCCGCGATCGCCGTCGGCGCGAGCAGGAGGACGCCCGCGATGCAGGCCCATGCCATGAGCGCCATGCGGGCGGCGGCACGCGTTAACGGTAGCGCTTTCCGTTCAGGATAACCGTTCTGCACTGCCATCTTTTCCGTCTCCCCAAGCCGGCATTGGCGCTTCCGATGTGCCTCGGTCGACGAAAACCGTAGTCGAACAGGGTAAACGTTTCGGAAATGCCTACCGGCCGGCGGGCGGGATGCGTGGGCACGACGGACGCCCTGCATCCCATCCTTCGAGACGGGCGCTGGCGCGCCCTCCTCAGGACGAAGTTTTATTGAGCAAAAATCTTCATCCGAAGGAGGCGGCGCAGCCTCCGTCTCAAAGGATGGGATGACGCGCGCCAACCAAACCGCCCGAGCCCTACGCCGCCAGCCCCGTCGCGCCGAGCTTCGGCATGACCTCGCCGGCGAACAGCTCCATCGACGCCATCGCATCTTCGTGGGAGATGGTGCCGAAATAGAAGGCGCAAGTGAGGTAGTTGATGCCGAGGGTGTCGATCTGCGCCTCGACCTGCTCCCGCACCGTCTCGGGCGAGCCGACGATGAAGGCGCCGGAATTCACGCTGTCGGTTGCGTCCGTCAGGACACTGCCGGCGAAGCTCGGGCCCTGCACATTGTTCTCGCGCCATAGCTTGGTCAGGCTCGTGTGCCAGGCGACATAGGCGGGGTTGGCGATCTCCAGGGCCTTCTCGTCGGTCTCGGCGACGACGACATGGCGGTTGACGCTGATCGCCGTGCCGCCCGGAAAGTCGAGGGCCGGCCCCGCCGGTGTGCCGCCCCGCTCCGCATATCCTTCCCGATAGGCATCGAGGCAGCCCTTTGCCTTCTCGATCGGGCCGAGGGTCGAGTAGTTGTAGCCGAGCTGCCCCGCGAGCTTCGCGGAGACGGGCGTCGAGGACGGGTACCAGATCGGCGGATGGGGCTTCTGCATCGAGTGCAGCTCCATCGGCACGTCGGAATAGGCGAAATGCTTGCCCTCGTGGGTCAGATGGTCATGGGTGAGGCCGTTCAGAAGTACGTCGAGCGCCTCCATGAAGACCTCGCGCGAGGCCTGCGGGACGACCTTGTGGTAGCTGAGCTCGAACGGCGAGACACCGCGCCCGACCCCGACATCCAGCCGCCCGTGACAGAGATGGTCGAGCATGCCGATCTCCTCGATCAGCCGGAGCGGCGAATAAAGCGGCAGGAGGTAGCAGAGCGGGCCGAGCCGCATGCGCCGGGTTGCCCGGGCGACGGCACCGAGATAGACGCCCGGCACCGGCACCATGTTGAGCGGCGTCGCATGGTGCTCCGCCACGTGATAGCAGAAGAAGCCCAGGTCGTCGGCACGCGCGACGTAGTCGAGCCGCCGGTCGAACTGCTCCGCCAGCCCGAGATGAGAGCGATCGACATGGTCGAAGATACTGAATTTCATGGGCCGTTTTCCTCTTGGTCTGCCGGTCGTCGCCGGGCGGTTTCTATAACCTTAGAGGTAGGCTTCCGGCCCGATCCAGAGATATTTCGGGGCTGCGTCCCGAGGGGTGCCACCCCTCGCAATTCCGCCCGCCGCATCCCACATTCCATTAACGCTGCCACATTTCGTTCCGCATTCGGTCGCAATTAGGTCAAACTGACCCCCTATTGGGTGACGTTGGGTATATGTGGAACGATTGCTGTTGAGAGGGGCACAGTCATGCGCCACACCATCGCCCTGGTCGACGACGACCAGAACATTCTCACGTCCGTCTCCATGGCGTTGGAGGCGGAGGGCTTTTCCGTCCGTGCCTACAAGGACGGCGCCGACGCCCTGTCGGGGCTGAGCCAGCGGCCGGCCGATCTCGCCATTCTGGACATCAAGATGCCCCGGATGGACGGGATGGAGCTGCTGAACAAGCTGCGCGACAAGTCGGCCATGCCGGTCATCTTCCTGACCTCGAAGGACGACGAGATCGACGAGGTGCTGGGCCTGCGCATGGGCGCGGACGACTACATCACCAAGCCCTTTTCCCAGCGCCTGCTGATCGAGCGTATCCGCGCCGTCCTCCGCCGCGCCGACAGCGCCCAGGAGACGGGCGGGGAAAACGCTCCCAAGTCGATCGTGCGCGGCGAGCTCGTGCTCGACCCGGAACGCCACCTGTGCACCTGGCAGGGCGAGGCCGTACAGCTGACGGTGACGGAGTTCCTCATCCTCCAGGCCCTCGCCTCCCGGCCCGGACATGTGAAGAGCCGCGATCAGCTCATGGACTCCGCCTATGGCGAGAACATCTATGTCGACGACCGGACCATCGACAGCCACATCAAGCGGCTGCGCAAGAAGTTCAAGGTGGTCGACGACAGCTTCGACAAGATCGAAACCCTCTACGGCATCGGCTATCGTTACGCGGAGGCTTAGGCGCAGCAGCACGGAGACGCGCACCATATGGTTGCGCCCGACAGCAGCCGGGACCATCCCTATAACGACGGCGGCGGACACGGCGTCCGGCGGGACCCGGACATGACCCCGGCCCCCCGGGCCGATCCGGACGACGACCCCCGTGCAGAGGAGCGAGCGGAGCTGTCGGCGAGGCGGCGCCGGCGGCGCTTTTCGCCGCTGACCCTGCGGATCATGGCGCTGTCGATCTTTCCGATCATGACCATGTTCGGCGGGCTCCTGTATGTCGGCGGCTATGAACGGAGCCTTCTGGAAGGCGAGGTCGCATCGCTCGGCACCCAGTCCTATGTGATCGCCGCGGCACTGGGCGAGATCGCCGTTCCGCCGGGCCTGCCGGACGAGCAGAAGCTGAACGTCATTGTCGCCAAGCAGGCGATGCGCCGGCTGGTGGCGCGCACCAACGTGCGGGTCCGCCTGTTCGACCGGCGCGGCAACCTGGTCGCAGACAGTCGCCGTTCCATCCGCGTCGAGTCCCTGCCGCCGCCGTCGGGGCGGTCCTGGTTCACCGACACCCTGATCGACGTCTATGACTGGTTCTTCTCGCTGATGTCCGCCACGCGGGACAAGACGCCGCCCTATGTCGAAAAGCCGGAGCAGAGCGCGCTCGACTATGCCGAGGTGCAAAGCGCCCTTCTGGGCGAACCCCGCGGCTATGTCCGGCGGGCAGGCGAGGGCTATCTCGTCCTCACCTATGCGATGCCCGTAC
Organism: uncultured Rhodospirillaceae bacterium; assembly: GCA_964350225.1. Classification (GTDB taxonomy): domain Bacteria; phylum Pseudomonadota; class Alphaproteobacteria; order Bin65; family Bin65; genus CAYGKX01. Next base: position 9,338 of record CAYGKX010000122.1, read on the forward strand.
AGCGCTACAAGAAGGTCTTCGGCGCCATCATGGTTTCGACCTCCTCGCTGGAGGTCGACAAGTCGGTGCGGGAGGTCCGGATCGACCTCCTGCAGATATTCGGCGTCGTCATCATCCTGACGCTCCTCCTGTCGCTCTATCTCGCCCGCGCCATCGCCCGGCCGATCAACCGGCTGGCTGCCGCCGCCGACACCATGCGGCGCGGCCACAACCGCTCGCTCACCCTGCCAGACTTCACGTCGCGCCGGGACGAGATCGGCGACCTGTCGGGCGCGCTGGGCGACCTGACGGCGGAGCTGCGGCGCCGGATGGACGCGATTGAGGGATTCGCCGCGGACGTCTCCCACGAGCTGAAGAACCCGCTCTCTTCACTCCGGAGCGCGGTGGAGACCGCGGCCCGCGTAAAGGATCCGGAGCAACAGCGGAAGCTGATGGAGGTCATCAAGGAGGATGTCGCGCGGCTCGACCGGCTGATCACGGATATCTCGCGTGCTTCCCGCCTCGACGCCGAATTGTCGCGGGTACGGCCTGCGCCGGTCGATGTCGGCCGGCTGCTGGAGACGCTCGTCGAAATCCAGACGACGACCGGCGGCGAGGGCCGACCCCGGCTGACCCTGGACGTGCCGCGCGGCAAGCCGCTGGTCGCCGCGGCGGTCGAGGACCGTCTGGTCCAGGTCTTCCGGAACATCTTGTCCAATGCAGAGAGCTTCAGCCCGCCGAACGGCGGCATTGCCATCCGCGCGCGTCACGCGGACGGCTTCGTCCCGGTCACCATCGACGACGACGGGCCCGGCACACCG
>CAYGKX010000123.1:0-10132 GCA_964350225.1 uncultured Rhodospirillaceae bacterium
CAGGTGCTGGACGACGGTCGGCTGACCGACGGCCAGGGCCGAACGGTCGACTTCAAGAACGTCCTGATCATCATGACGTCCAACCTCGGCTCCGAATATCTCGTCAACCTGGGCGAGGACGAAAGCGTCGAGGCCGCGCGCCAGCAGGTGATGGACGTCGTCCGCCAGTCCTTCCGGCCGGAATTCCTCAATCGGCTCGACGAGATCCTGCTCTTCAACCGGCTGTCCCGCAGCCACATGAAGGGCATCGTCGAGATCCAGCTGGGCCGTTTGCGCAAGCTCCTGGAGGACCGCAAGATCGAGCTCGACCTGGACGAGACGGCAATCACCTGGCTCGGCAATCGCGGCTACGACCCGGCCTACGGCGCCCGCCCCTTGAAGCGGGTGATCCAGAAGTCGCTCCAGGACCCGCTCGCCAGCCAGATCCTGGAAGGCAAGGTCAAGGACGGCGACACGGTCAAGGTCACGGTCGAGGACGGCCAGCTCTCGCTCAACGGCGAGAAGACGGACGCCGAGGACCCGATCTTCGCAACCCGCCCGCCGACCGGCGACGACGGCCAGCCGCTGGTTCACTGAAGCCTGGCAGTACAGGCACGAATACCGCAGTGATATCGATGGGCCCCGGATCCAACCCGGGGCCCATTTGTTCGCCCCCATTCCGCGTGGTTTCGCGTAGACTGGGCGCGCATTCAGAGACCAGGCGGAGCGACATCATGACCGCGGCGGAGCGTGTCCAGGCCCATTACGCGAATAATTCGATTATCGATTCCGTAGTCGCGGCGCTCGCCAAGATCGGCAAGTCGCCGAGGACGATCACGGTTGAGGACGTGAGCCTGGTCGACGAGTTTCATATCGGTGGACGGGCAGCGACACTCCATCTCCTGGACCAACTCGACCTGAAAGCGGGCGACCCGGTGCTGGACCTGGGTTGCGGCATCGGCGGAGCGGCACGGGGCCTGGCGAATCGGAAGGGCTGCAAGGTCACCGGCATCGATCTCACCGCCGACTATGTCGAGGCGGCCCGAACGTTGACCGACTGGTTCGACCTGTCGGACCGAGCGACGTTCGACCAGGGTAGCGCGATCGACCTTCCTTACGAGGACGGGTCGTACAAGGCTGCCTATATGCTGCACGTCGGAATGAATATCGCCGACAAGGCGGCGCTCGCCCGGGAAGTGGCGCGCGTTCTCGCGCCGGGGAGCGCCTTCGGCATTTACGACGTGATGCTGACCGGCGATCCCGACCTGGTCTTTCCCGTGCCCTGGGCCGAGACTGCCGAAACCAGCGCCGTCGCGCCGCTTGAGGACTACAAGGCCGCCTTGACCGAGGCCGGCTTCGAAATCGTCGCCGAGCACAACCGGCGCGACTTCGCCCTCGACTTCTACCGGCAGGTACGGGAGCGGGCCCGGGCGGCCGGTGGACCGCCTGCACTCGGGCTCCATATCCTCATGGGCCCGGACGCCGGAACGAAGACCGCCAACATGATCGCCAACATTCGCGCGGGCCGCATCGCACCGGTCGAGCTGGTCGCGCGGCTGGCCTGACGGCTCAGCGCAGCCAGGCCGCGTAGCGCGGATCGGCGTCCTTCATGTCGTCGTAGAGCCAGACCATCCGATCGCAGAACCACATCTTGGCGAACCAGGCGACTGCCCCGCCGGCAACGGTCGGCAGGAGCCAGCCGATCGCAGCGCCGACCAGCGCGACGGCGAAACCGGCCCCGGCCGCCGCCGACAGCAGGTGCGCCACAAGGATATGATGATCCGGCACCGGGACGTCCCGCCGGTTCAGCCACACCCGCTCCCCGAAGGTCGCCCGCGACGCCCAGCCACGGGTCGATCGCGGCGGCGGGAAGAGGCGGGGATTGAGCCACAGCCAGACGACGACGAGAGCGACCGGCAGCAGCGCCCACCAGCCGATCCAGTGATGGCTCCACACTGCGAGCAGCAGGGGCGGCAGCGAGGCCACCCGGGTCCACACGCTCCAGGGACTGGCATGACGCAGCCAGACACCCTCGCTCATGCCGAAGAGACGGGCCGTCAGGGCTTCATATCTCATGGCAGCACCTCTCGATCTCGTCCGTCAGTCGACGAAGGTCACCCGCACCTGCCCCATGTCGCCGAAATCCGCGACGGCCTCGGCGCCGATGGGCGCCGGATGGAAATTGGTCATGGTCCCCGTCGTGACGACCTCTCCCGCCCGAAGCCCCATGCCGCGGCTCGACAGGTGATTGGCGAGCCAGGCGAGCGCCGTCAGCGGATGCCCCATGACGGCCGCGCCGGCACCCTCCGCAATCCGCTCGTCGCCGAAGGACAGGGCTGCGCGGTGCACGGCCAGATCGCGGGTTCGCCAGTCGTTGACCTCCGGCGCCAGAACGAGCGCGCCATGGGCGCCATTGTCGGCGACGATCGTCTCGACGCCAAAATCCAGCCAGCCGTCGAGACAGCAGGACACCACCTCGATCGCCGGATGAAGCGATCCGACCGCCGCGCCCGCTTCCTCCACGGTGTAGGCCCTGTCCCGGGGCGGCAAATCGTCTTCCAGCCGGAAGGCAAACTCGACCTCGACCCCGCGCATCGGGAAGTCGGCGGCGGGCAGTCTGGCGGGGCTGTCAAACACCAGGGGCGCGAAGACCCGTCCGGGGAACGGTCCGTCGGTGCGTAGCAGGGCCTGGGACTCGGGCGCCGTGCAGCCGATCTTCCAGCCCGCCGGCGTCATGCCCCGCAAGGGAGCGCAGGCCTCCTGGATCGCTAACGCCTCCGCCATGTCACGCGGCCGCAGACCCGGCGGCAAGCCCCGGAGCGGCCGTTTCTCCCGCCGCGCGTCCGTCAGCATCTCGGCCGCGCCGCGCACTCTGTCGGTCGTTTCCTGCAAGGCAGCCCTGCCTTTCTCTTTCGCTTTCGACACCCGCGCCGGCTGCGAATATCCTCGCATTCCGCCATATCGACAAGGGAGGGCAGCATGTCGGAAGGGACCGGACCGGTCGTCGAAACACGGGAGGGCCCCGTCGCGGGTGCGACGGAAGAAGGCGTCGACATCTTCCGCGCGATCCCCTATGCGGCCGCGCCGATGGGCCACCTGCGCTGGGCACGGCCACAACCGGCGCCCCGGCGCGAGACCGTCCTCGACGGGTCGGCGCGGGGCGCCCTGTCGATCCAGCCGCCGTCGCGCCTCGCCCATGTGATGGGCGATTTCGACTTGCAGCAGGACGAGGACTGCCTGACCCTGACCGTCAACCGGCCGGCCGGCGGGCGCGAGGGTCTACCCGTGCTCGTCTGGCTGCATGGCGGGGCCTTCAGCACGGGCGGCGGCGACCTGCCCTGGTATTCCGGCGCCACGCTGGCCCGGGACGGCGACGTCATCGTCGTCGGCGTGAACTACCGGCTGGGCGCGCTGGGCTTTCTGAAGCATCCTGGCCTGTCGCCGGGCAATCTGGGCCTGATGGACCAGATCGCCGCGCTTGAATGGATCCGCGACAACATTTCCGCCTTCGGCGGCGACCCGGGGAACGTCACGCTGTTCGGCCAGTCGGCCGGTGCCTGGTCGATCGCGATCCACCTCGCGAATGCGCGGGCGGGCGGCCTTTTCCACCGGGCGATCCTGCAAAGCGGGCCTTTCGGCTTCACCCCGCAGACGGAGGAACAGGCCGCGGCGGTCGCCGACCGCTTCCTCACCGAACTCGGCCTCGATCCCGAACAGGCCGACCTCGCGTCGGCGGCGCGGGCCAAAAAGGCGGACGCGATCCTGACCGCCCAGAAGGCGACGGCCGCCTGGTATGCGGAGACCATGCCGCGCGAGGGCTCTCCCGCCATCGCCTACCAGCCCGTCCCCGACGGAGAGACGGTTCCGGCGGCGGAAGGCTATGACGAGGCGATCCTGAAGGGAGCGGAGCGGATGGATTCGATCATCGGCTTCACCCTGAACGAACTGACCGCCTTCGGCGCTCCGCTGGAGCCGCGCCGCGAAGACACCGCCTTCGGCACGTCCTCCATTGCCTGGGCCCAACGCGCGGCCGCGGCCGGCCGCACCGTCTATTTCTACCGTTTCGACTGGAGCGGGCCAGACAGCGGTGTCGGCGCCTGCCACTGCATCGAGCTGCCCTTCGTCTTCGGGACACGTGCGGCCTTCGGCGACGCCCGCATGCTCGCCGGCGGCGATCCCAGCGAGATGGACGCCCTCGCCGCGAAGATGGGCGCGGCCTGGATCGCCTTCGCCCGCACGGGCAACGTGGGTGGCACCGGTCTCGGCGACTGGCCGGCCGTCGGCAGCGGTGGGGAAGAAGCGATGATCCTCGACACGGACTGCCGGCCCGCCCCGCTCGAAGGGCTGGGCTGACCGGCTGTTCCGTGCCGGGTAGTCGGGCCCGTTATTCCGTGTAGGTCACCTGAACCCTGCCGAGGGGGCCGAAATCGGCGACCGCGGTCTGGCCGGCCGCGCAGGGGTTCATGCCGGTCAGGGTGCCGGTCGAAATATACTGGCCGGCCCTGAGGCCGATGCCGCGCGCCGACATCTCGTTGACGAGCCAGGTGAGCGAACGCACCGGGCCGCCATGGGCGAGCGAGCCCGGCCCGCGTCCCTTCTCGACACCGTCGATGGTCAGCACCGCCTCGATGCCCTCCAGGCCCAGGTCCCGCCAGTCCGCCTGGCCGGCGCCCAGAACGAGGCCGCCGTTCGAGCCGTTGTCGGCGACAATGTTCGGCGCGCCCGTCGTCATGATATCGGTCCAGTAGTGGTTGACCAGTTCGAAGGCCGGATGGGCAGTCTCGACCGAAGCCGCGACCTCGTCCTCCCCATAGGCCGCGTCGCGCGCCGGCAGGTCGGCGCCAAGCCTGAGCGCGATCTCGCTCTCGACCGCATGGAAGAGGAAGGCGGATGAGGCCACCTCCGCCGGCGTTTCCATGACGAACGGCGCATAGATGCGTCCCGCAAAGGGTGTGTCGACCTTCAGCATCTCCCGGGTCGGCTGGGCCGTCGCGCCGATCTTCCAACCGGCGACATCCAGTCCCCACAACTCTTCCAGTGCGTTCTGGATGGCGTAGCCGTCATCGAGGTCTTGCGGCCGGCAATCCTCGGGGAAGGCGGTGAGGCGGCGATGATCGCCGCGGGCGGACATGAGAATTTCGGCGGCGGCGCGGGCGGCTTCTGGGGTCATGGACACATCCTCGTTGGGACCAAAGAACCGACTTTACCCGGTGTGTCCTGCGCGACAATCGCGAATGTCGCACCTTCCATCGGCATGGATCGCCCCTCCCCCTCAAGGGGGAGAGGGTTCTGTCGCTTGCCGGTAATTCGCGCCGCGCGCCGCCTACGCCGCGTTGGCCCCGCCATTTGCCTGCATCTGCACGATCTGATCGGCCACCCGGCCGGTCAGCTCCTGCAGATGATCGAAGCTGTAGTCGAATGTGCCGGTCCCCTGGGTCAGGGAGCGGAGTTCGATCACCAGATCCTGGAGTTCGGATTGCGGCAGCATGGCATGAACCTCGTCCCACCCCTTCCAGCCGGGCTTGGCGTCGAAGCCCATGATCTGTCCGCGCCGGCCGCTGATAAGCCCCTGCACGTTCGAGGTAAAGGCCGACGGGAGTGAGACCGTGACCTTGTAGATCGGCTCCAGCAGCACCGGGTCGCATTTCGGCATGCCTTCGCGCATGGCAAGCGCCCCGGCGGTCTTGAAGGCCTGGTCGGAACTGTCGACCGAATGATACTGGCCGTCCGTCAGGGTCACCGCGACATCGACGACGGGGAAGCCGAGGGGGCCGCGCGAGAGGTAATCCTTCACCCCTGTCTCGACGGCCGGGATGTATTGCTTGGGAACCCGGCCGCCGACGATGGTATCGGAGAACTGGAACCCTTCGCCCCGACCCAACGGCTTGATGTCGATATGAACGTCGCCGAACTGGCCGTGGCCGCCCGACTGCTTCTTGTGCCGGGCATGCTGGGATACGGCCTTGCGGATGGTCTCCTTGTAGGCGACGCCCGGCCGTCGCGACGTCACGGAGAGGCCGAACTTGCTCTCCAGCTTGTCCAGCGCGACCTTGAGATGCATCTCGCCCTGGCCCCAAAGCAGCACTTCCCGCGTGTCGGCATTGTGTTCCAGCCTGAGCGAAGGGTCCTCTTCGGCAAGCTTGCTTATGGAGGTGCCAAGCTTGACCTCGTCCTCGCGCCGGCTCGCCTCCACGGCAAGGCTGAAGAGCGGCAGGGCCGGGTCCGGCCAGGCCGGCGTGCGCCCGCGCTCGCCGGCCTCGGTCAGAAGGTCGCCGGTCTGCGTCGCCTCCAGGCGCCCCAGCCCGACGACCGCGCCGATACCCGCTGGCCCGGATTTCTCCATCTTCTGGCCCAGGAGCTTCGAGAAACCTGAGACCCGTTCCCCGTTGAGCGTCTGGCCATCCGAAAGACTGCCGTTCCAGATCCGGGCGATCGACAGCTTGCCTGTATGGGGCAGGTAGAGGGACTTGAAGACGGTCGCGGCCGCTCCGTCTGGCTCCACCTCGCAGCGCAGGGCCGCCGCCTCCGGGCCCGCCGTCTCGTGACGCAGCGCCTTCAGAAGCCGGCGGATACCGAAATCGTTCTCCGCGCTGCCGATGAAGACCGGCACGATCTTGTCGTTCTGGGCGGTATCGGTCAGGTGGCGGTAGATCTCGCCGACCGGCGGCTCGACTTCTTCGAGCAGTTTCTCGAGCAGGTCGTCGTCGAAGTCCGCGAGGGATTCGAGCAGTTCCTGCCGCGCCTCGGCCTCCCGGGCCGCGACCGCCTCGGGCAGGTCGATCCGGTCGGACTCCTGGCCCGCGTGATACTGGTAGGCGCGTTCGCTGGCGAGATCGACATAGCCGGTAATGGCTTCACCGTCGCGGATGGGGACCTGGCGAAGGACCAGCGGCCGGTCCGAGGCCTCCTGCAGGGCCGAGAGCACGTCGCGCACCCGGACCTCCCCCGCCTGGTCGATCTTGTTGACGAACAGGACGTGCGGGATCTCGTGATCGTCGAGGAAGCGGAAGAGCGGGGCGAGCATCATCGCCTTGGCCGGATCCGGTTCCGCCACCACGACCACGCTGTCCGCGACCATCACGGCATGACGCATTTCCTGCTGGAACTCGACGGAACCCGGGCAGTCGATGAAGGTCCATTCGTCGCCCAGATACTCCGTCGTCGCGACATTCATCTCCGTCGACATCTGACGGGCCCGGGATTCGGGCGACGCGTCGCCGACCGAGTTGCCGTCGGTCGTCTTTCCCTTGCGGTCGATCCGCCCGGTCGCGAACAGGATGCTTTCGAGAAGTGTCGTCTTGCCCGACAGGTACGGGCCCACCAGTGCCGCGCACCGGGCCGGCTTGTCGCTTGCCATCAGCGCCTCCCTTGGACGGTTTCCTCCAATAGGCGCGCTCTGGCTCCTGGGCCCTGAGGGGCGATCTGGGGCGCCGGCGCGCCACTTTTCTGTTTCGTTATGGTTGCCGTGACGAGCGGCGTTGGCAAGGGATTTTCGCGGTCGAGGAAAGGTTTGGGCAGCGACCCCCTCCGGGCGGGGAGTCGGGCTGAAGCGAATGGGTACAAGTAACCAGCCACCCCGGATCAGGTCCGGGATGGCTGATCAGGCTGCCTACTTCAGGCTCGCGCAGAACCGCTGGATGCGGCGGCAGGCCTCTTCCAATGCCTCGGTGGCCGTGGCGTAGGAAATGCGGAAATGGGGCGACAGGCCGAAGGCCGCGCCCTGGACGACCGCGACGCCTTCCGCCTCAAGAAGTGCGGTGACGAAATCCTCGTCGTTCTCGATCTTTGCGCCGTCGGAGGCGGTCTTGCCGATGCAGCCCGCGCAGGAGGGATAGACGTAGAAGGCCCCTTCCGGCATCGGGCAGTGGATGCCATCGGCCTTGTTCAGTTCCGCCACCACCAGGTCGCGGCGCAGCTTGAACATCGCATTCCGTTCCGGGAGGTAATCCACCGGCTCGGTCAGTGCGGCGACGGAAGCCGCCTGGCTGATCGACGAGGCGTTGGACGTGCTCTGCGACTGGATCGTCGTCATCGCCTTGATGAGCGGCTGCGGCCCGCCGGCGTAACCGATGCGCCAGCCGGTCATGGCATAGGCCTTGGAGACGCCGTTGATCGTCAGGGTGCGATCGTAAAGCGCGGGCTCCACCTGCACCGGCGTCACGAATTCGAAATCGTCGTAGACCAGCTTTTCGTACATGTCGTCGGTCATGACCCAGACATGCGGGTGGCGCATCAGGACGTCGGTGATCGCCTTCATCTCGTCGCGCGAATAGGCGGCGCCGGTCGGGTTCGACGGGCTGTTGAGGAGGAGCCACTTGGTCTTCGGCGTGATTGCGGCCTCCAGGTCCTCCGGCAGCATCTTGAAGCCGTTATTCTGCGGGCAGGGCAGTGCCACCGGCTCGCCCTCCGCCAGCAGCACCATGTCCGGGTAGGACACCCAGTAGGGCGCCGGGATGATTACCTCGTCGCCCGGGTCGAGCGACGCCATCATGGCGTTGTAGAGGACCTGCTTCCCGCCCGTGCAGACGATGATCTGCTCCGGCGCATAGTCGAGCCCATTGTCGCGCTTGAACTTGCCGGCGATGGCCCGCTTCAGCTCCATCGTCCCGTCGACGGCGGTATATTTGGTCTGCCCGGTCTCGATTGCCCTGATGGCGGCGGCCTTGGTTTTCTCCGGCGTACCGGAATCCGGCGCTCCTGCGCCGAGGCCGATGATGTCCCGGCCCTCCGCCTTGAGTTCTATGACCTTTTTCGTCAGCGCGAGAGTGGCCGACGGCTTGATACGGGACAGGCGTTTCGCGAGGATCGACATGACGGGTCCGACCGCTGTGTGATGTTGGAATTGAGGGCGGGTGCGTTGAAACGCGGCGGACCCTACGCCCAAGCGTGGTGCGGCGCAACAGGCTGGCCGTTCCGCGAGGCGAATTGCCAAATGTCCGGCAGCGAAGGGCCCCGCCGAAGGCCGGCCGGCACGGCACGAAATTGCCATAATTCACCCAGAAATCGCCAAGGATTCAGACGATTTCCGTCACAGCCCGGCGCCATATTCTCAAGCGTGGTCAGTGGGGTTGTCCCCTCCCCGCTGACGGTCGGTCCCCATAGTCGGACCGGCCCAAGCAAGGCCGGCGATCCTGTCCCCCGATCGGCCGGCCGACCCTCAGAAATGGCCGCAGGGCGCTCTCCCCCCGTCCTGCGGCCTTTTTCTTTCTCCCCGCCTTTGACTGACGAGCCGCTACCGCTTCGGATGCGCGGCGAAGAAGGCCCAGATTTCTCGGGTCGCGTCGAAGGGCGTCGACGCCCGCGGGCCGACCCAGCGTTCCGGCAGGCCGGAAGGCCGGCCGCCGGCCCAGTGATGGCCCATCCCCGGGATCAGGACATAGCGTAAGGTCGTGCCGCCGCGGCAGCCCGTCCAGATCGTGTCGGACACGCCCCTCGGCATGCGTCGGGCGGGAGCCGTCGGACAGGCCAGCCAGCGCCGCCAGGCGGTCGCGGAGGCAACGACCGGCGGCTTGACCCCGCCAATCCGGCCGCGCCCGCCGGCCATGGGGCTGATCGGGTCCGCCGTGCCGAAGATGTAAAAGACGGAGACCGGGATGGCGGGCGCCTCGTTCCAGCGCCAGACATGGCCGGAGACGGGCGCGATCGCCGCGAGCCGGTCGCCGAGCCGCTGGCCCAGCAGGTGTGACATGGACGCGCCCATCGAGAAGCCGGTGGCGTAGATGCGCCGGGGGTCGATGCGGTGCCGCCGTTGGACATCGGCAATCACCGACCGCACGAAGGCGACGTCGTCAACCCCGCGCCGCGCCGCCCGCCCCCGGCCCGATCCGTCGTTCCAGACATGCCGCCCCGGCCGCCAGGCCCGGACGCCCTGGGGCGCGGCGACGATGAAACCCGCACTCTCCGACCGCTCAACCCAGCCATAGCGGGCGAGTGCCCCCGCGGCACTGCCGCCTCCGCCATGGAAGAGTAGGACCAGCGGCACGGGCTTCGTCCGGTCGAGCCGCGCGGGGATGTGGAGGAGGTAGACCCGTTCGCGCCCGTCGACGCCTAGGGTGCGGGTCTGTGTTTCGGCCTGTGCCGCGGCCGCCGTGGCGGACAGCATCCCGGCAAGTGCGACAGTCTGGAATATGCGGCGCATGGGCCCCCTCCGTGT
>CAYGKX010000124.1:0-10115 GCA_964350225.1 uncultured Rhodospirillaceae bacterium
GGACCGTGCGCCGGGATAGGTCGAGGCATTGCCAACGTATGGAATGAGTGGCTATTGCGGGTGGCGCAGCGCCCGCAATTGTTTAAGATTTGGTGCCTTCGGGGGAAGACCATAGGTAACGACCACACATGGTTTCGATGAGCGCGACGAATTTGGCCGAGATGCCGGAACCTCTGTTGACGGAGGTGACGGAGCTGGTCATTACAACTTTGAATCTCGAATTGACGCTCGACGAGCTCGATCCCGACAAGATCCTCTTCGGCGACGAGGGCCTGGGCCTCGATTCGATCGACGCCCTGGAAATCGCCCTGATCGTCGAACACCGCTACGGCATCAAGGTCGAGGCGGAAGACGAAGCGAACCAGACGCGGTTTTCGAGCGTCCGGGCCCTGACCGACTTCATCCGGGCAGAGCGTACGAAATGATGCAGCGCGGAAGCACCATTTGCGAAGCGCGGACGGCGGGACGGCATCGACCCTGTTCCCTGCCGGAGGCGAAGGTTCCCGGCTGAGACGGGCGAGCCGCGGCGGTTTACGGCGACGACATTCTATGGTGGATGGAAACCAGACCGGCTCGGTGGCCCCAGGGGCGGCGACGGCAGCCCTTTTCGGGCCCGCGGAGCTGGACAGGACGATCGCCCGGCGTGACGGGCGGCCGGTAGGGCGCCGGCGGCTGCTCCGCGACGCCTGTGGGCTGGCCGGGGAGTTGCCGCGGAACGTCCCCGTCGTAAATTGCTGCCGGGACAGGTACGATTTCCTGGTCGTCTTCGTCGCCTGTCTCATCCGGGGGCACCCTGCGATCCTGCCCGGGGACAAGAAGCCCGCTTTCCTGCACGAGATCCAACGGGCCTACCCCAACGCGATATTCGTAACCGACCAGCCGCTTTCCCTCGACATATCCGCGATACACAATGTCGCGTTCGGCGCGGAGCAGGGGCCTGAACCGGTTGGTTCGAGCGCCCATCCGGCGCCACTCGCCTTTCCGCTCTCCCAGCCGGCTGCGGTGGTCTTCAGTTCAGGATCGACCGGTCGGCCGGAAGCGACGATCAGGACGTGGGGCTGGTTGGTGCGGGGTGCCGAGGACTACGTCCTGGGGCTGGGCCTCGATCGGCTTCCGGGGGCCTCGATCGTCGCGACAGTGCCGTCGCAGCATTCCTATGGCCTCGAGACGGCCTGCATGATGGTTCTCCGGCACGACGCGGCGATCAACAGCGCCCATCCCCTGTTTCCCGCGGACATTGCGCGGTCTCTCAAGACTGTGCCCGCGCCACGCGTTCTGGTGAGCACGCCCTATCATCTCGACGTCCTGATGCGGAGCGATGTTTCGTTGCCGCAGACACACCTCGTCGTTAGCGCCACGGCGCCGCTTGGCGAGGACCTCGCGGCGACAGTCGAGCAACGGCTCGGCGGACAGGTTCGGGAGGTCTATGGCTGCACGGAAATCGGCCTCATCGGAACCCGCCGCACCCTGGACGGCCCGGAATGGGACCCTGGGCATTCTCTGAGCCTGACCCTGACCGACGAACGGGCCGAAATATCGGCGGCCCACCTGCCTCAACCGATCGCCCTCGATGACATCCTGGCCGAGGGAGTGGATGGGCGATTCCGCCTCACCGGCCGACAGCGAGACATCGTCAAGGTCGGCGGCACCCGCGCCTCCCTGGAAGGCTTGCACACGATCCTTCACGGGATCGAGGGAGTTCGCGACGGTGCCCTGTTCCCTCTCGATGCGGGATCGGACGGCCGGGTCGCGCGGATCGCCGGTGTCGTCGTCCTCAGCGGCCGGGACCTCGCAGACGTCGCGCGGGACCTGCGCGCCCGGCTGCCCGCCGCCTTCTGGCCACGCCCGCTGAAGGCGGTGGACCGGGTGCCCCGCGGGCCGACCGGCAAACTGCGCCGCGACGACCTGCTTTCCCAGCTGGAAGGCGGCAACGCGAACCCGAAAGCGGATGGTGCATCGTGACCGCGCCGCCGGGCCCCCTCGAAGACGCGTTCCGGATCCCCCCCGATCATCCGTCCTTTCCCGGCCATTTCCCCGAACGGCCCATCCTGCCGGGCGCCGTCCTGCTGGACCTGGTCGCCCTGGCGGCGCGCCACACCGTCCAATGGGAGGTTACCGGTTTTCCTTCGGCGAAGTTCATCCTGCCCGTGGAGCCGGGCGACGAGATTGTCGTTGCCTTCGAAGCGACCGGCGAGGGGCGTGCGCGGTTTATCTGCAGGCGGGCGGGCGAGACCGTCGCCTCCGGCAGTCTCGCCGTGCGCGCGACTGTACCGGATGGCGTGAAGGAGCCGCTGTGACAGGCGAAACATGACCCACAGCTGGCGCGACTATGGCGAGCGCGGCAGCCGGCGTCCGGCGCTGATCGCGGTTTGGCTCATCCACACCTTCGGCCGCTCTTTCGGCCGGGTCCTGGTGCTGCCGATCGCCGTCTACTTCTGCATCTTCTCGAAGGGCACGGCGCGTCATTCGCGGCACTATCTTTCCCGGGTACTGAACCGGCCGGTCCGTCCCTGGCATGTCGCGCGCCACTTTTACCGTTTTTCCGTGACGCTCATGGACAGGGTCTTTTTCTTCACCAACCGCTTTCGTCCCTTCCGCATCACCGTCAAGGGGCGGGAACTGGTCGACGACCGAGTGGCGGCGGGGCAGGGCTGTCTCCTGCTCGGAGCCCATGTCGGCAGCTTCGAGGTGTTGCGCACCGTCGGGACCCTCAAGAAGCACATCCCGATCAAGGCGCTCTACAATGCCCACAATTCGGATATGTTCGACGGTATCCTGAAGGAGCTCAACCCGGATATCGCCGAGCAGCTCATCCGGATGGGCGAGCCGGACACGATGCTGCAAGTGCGAGAGTTCATCCAGGAAGGGGGACTCGTTGGCGTGTTGGGGGACCGGGCGCAGGACGGCGGCCGGGTTCAGGCGGTTGAGTTCCTGGGCGCTCCGGCATATTTCCCGGTCTGGCCCTTTCGCCTCGCCGCGGCGATCGGCTGTCCCATCGTCCTGTTTTTTGGCTTGTTTCAGGGCGGTAACCGGTACGAAATCGTTTTCGAGCCCTTCGCCGACAAGATCGACCGCGACAGGATCGGCGACGACACCCAGCTGGCGGAATTGATCGGGTCCTATGCGAAACGCATCGAAAGTCACTGCCGAAGATCGCCGTATAACTGGTTCAACTTTTTCGATTATTGGCAGCGGCCCGAAGGCGTGTCGAACCGGGGGCTTCCTCGCGGTCCAGACGCCAAGGATCTTCCTCGGGATTATGCTCGGGGCCTGGCTGGCGCTGACGGTTCCGCCGCACTCGGTCTCGGCCGACACCCCGCCAACGACCGCGACGGACCGGCAGGCGCTCGATAAACTCGTTGCACGCCTGAAAGTCGAGGAGGGTGGCACAATCGCGTTCCGCGAGACGCGCCATTTCCAGCGTTTCAAGGCGCCCGTCGTCCTGTCCGGGACCCTGGCCTATACGGCGCCGGACAGGCTCGTCCGGACGGTCGAGGCCCCCCGCTTCGAGCGGACGGAGGTTTCGGGGGAAAGGATATCCATCAGGACCCGCCGCGACGGACCGGCGAGAACCGGCAGGCTCGGGGACTTTCCGACGCTCGAGGGCCTGATCGATGTCCTCCGTGCCGTGCTTGGTGGGAACGCGCCGGCACTCCATGAGAGGTTCGTCGCCGGCCTGGTGAGGAGTTCCCTTGGCTGGACGATCCGGCTGCTGCCCCGCAGCGCCTCGGTGCAGAAAAGGGTCACGGAAATTCTTGTGACCGGCCAGAAGGAGACCGTCCGGTCACTGACCCTGCGTCTGTCCGACGGCGATCGCATCGTGATCGAGCTGGCTCCTTGATTTCCGATAGGACGTCCTGCCTGCGGCTGACTCTGCTCACCCTCGTCCTGGCTCTGGTCGCGGCCGGCCTTTTCCGACTGACGACCGTACGGACGGATGCCGAGGTCTTCTTTCCGCGCGCAGACAAGGGGGCGTCCCGCCTGATCGCGGAGCAGCTTCAGGCGGGGCCCGCCGCCTCGACCATGCTCGTTGCCATCTCGGGCGACACACCGCAGACATTGGCGGCGCTTAGCCGGGAATTCGCCGATCGGGTCGGCCGGGACAGGAGATTCTCATTCGTTACAAACGGGCGCTTGCGCCGTGATGATCAGACCTTGGCCTGGGTCATACGCAATCGATACCTGCTCGACCCGGCCGTGGACCGGAAGAGCTTCACGCCCAAGGCATTGGCGGCGGCAGGCGAACGGCTGAAGGCGGCCATGGCCACCTCGATCGGTCTCGCGGCGCCCGACCTGCTTTTCTCCGACCTCACGGGGCGGACCGAGATCGTTCTGCGGCATCTGGCCGGGGAAGACGCCCCCCATGCCCGCGATGGTGTCTGGTTTTCCCGCGACGAGAAGCGCGCGCTCCTGATCCTGCGGACGTCGGCGCGGGGCCTCGACCTCGACGCCCAGGCCGCGGCGATGGCGGTAATGGACGGCGCCTTCGCGGCGGCCCGGAAGAAGGTGGGCAGCGCAGGGGCGCGATTGACGGTCAGCGGGCCCGCCGTCTTCGCGCTGCAGAGCCGCGAGACCATCCGGTCGGATGCGGTGTGGCTCAGCGGGATCGCAAGCGTCTTCGTGCTTCTGGTGGTCATCGCGGCGCTGCGGTCGGCCACGATGATCTGGGCTTTCACGCTGACCGTGGCCGGCGGCTTGATCGCCGGAAGCGCCGCCGTCGTGCTCGTCTTCGGCGACATCCATGGGATCACCCTGACATTTGGCGCCATGCTCGTTGGGCTGGCGGTCGACTATCCGCTGCACGTCGCCCTGCATCGGCAGGGCGACGGCTCGCTCGCCGGCGCCGCCCGGTCCGTCTGGCCGACATTGCGGCTCAGCGCGGCCTCGACGATCGTCGCCTTCCTGCCGCTCTTCTTCTCCTCCTTTCCGGGATTGGCGCAGCTCGGGCTCATCGCCATCGTGGGCCTGGCGACGGCCGTCCTCATGGCGCGCTATGTCCTGCCCTGGACGGTGGCGCCTCGGCGGGCAATCGACATCGGCCTGTCGCTCGCTCCACTTCGGCGGAACCGGTGGCCGGTGGCGGTTCTGGTGCTGTGCCTGCTGCTCCTGGCCATCGGGGGCGCTGGGCGATACCTGGCGATGGGCGGCGCGGTCTGGGAAGACAATCTGGCCAGGCTCAGCCCGGTCTCCTCGGCACAGATCGCTTTGGATCGACAGTTGCGCAGCGATCTCACGACGGCCGATCCCCGATATATGATCCTTGTTCAGGGGCAGACCCGCGAAGCGGCGCTTTCGGGCGCGGAAGCGGTAGGCGCGCGGCTCGACCGGGCGGTCGCCGCCGGGCGGCTCAAGGGCTACGACACACCAACCCGGTTTCTGCCGAGCAGCACGCTCCAGAAGCGTCGGCAGGCGGCGTTGCCCGGCGGTCCGGAACTGCGGGCGAGCCTTCTTGCTGCGGGTCTCGACAGGGACTTCAGACCGGATGCGTTCGACGGCTTCGTTGCGGATGTGGCCCGGGCCAAATCGCCGGGGGGACTAGTCACGGCTGCATCGCTGCGCCAGACGGCCTTTGACCAGCGGCTCTCCACGATACTCTTCGAGCGGGACGGCCACTGGTTCGCAATGCTTCTTCTCAAAGGTTTGACGGTGCCGGCGGAGGAGATTGCCCGCCAGGCGGTCTCGCCGGTGCGGGCCGCCCGACTTGTCGACCTGGCGGCGGAGGCGGGGCGCCTCGTCGCCGGATATCGGCAGGAAACGCTGGTCTGGCTGGCCCTTGGGGCCCTCCTGAGCCTTGGGCTCCTCACAGCGGCACTGCGTCGCTCGAGGGCCGTCGCGCAAGTCTTCCTGCCAGTCCTGATTTCCCTCGTCGTGGTCGTCGCCGCGCTTCTTGCGCTCGGTATCCCGATATCCCTTTTCCATATCCTGGCACTGATGATTGTCGCGGGCCTCGGCTTCGACTATGCCGTCTTTCTCGGCAGATTTGCCGGGACGGGCGATGGCGAGAGGAGGGCCTTTCAATCGGTGACCATCTGCGCAATCTCGACGGCAGGCGTTTATTCCATCCTCGCCTTTTCGTCGCTGCCGGTCCTGCAGGGGATCGGTCTCGCAACGGCAATCGGAGTCGTGGCTGCTTTCGGCGCGACGACGCTTCTCGCCGCCTTCCGGTCCTCCGCCCGGTTGGGGACTGAGGCATGACGCGGCTGCCAATCACTGCCGCGTCACTGGTCTGTGCGACCGGCAGGGGGCTCGACCAATATGCCGAGGCCCTCGTCGCGGAGAGAAGCGGACTGGGCCCCAATTCGCTCGACTGGCTCGATTTCGATGGTGTGATTGGCAGGGTCGCGGGGCTCGAAGACGAACCGGTGCGCGCTGACCTGGGCGATTTCGATTGCCGCAACAATCGACTTGCGCAGATGGCGCTGGAGACGGACGGCTTCGCCGAGGCTGTCGAGCGCGCCGTCGCGGCCTATGGCAGGGAACGGATCGGCGTCATCCTTGGGACGAGCACATCCGGGATCGCGGAGACCGAACGGGCTTATGCCGCGCGAGATCCCGACACAGGGACCCTCCCGGCCTGGTACCGTCTGGAGGAAACCCATGCATATTACTCACTCGCCCGCTTTGTCGCGGCCTGTCTGGGGGTGGCGGGCCCGTGCCACGTCGTCTCGACAGCCTGCTCGTCGAGCAGCAAGGCCGTGGTCGATGCCTGCGACTGGATCGAGATGGGCCTGTGCGACGCCGTCGTCGCCGGCGGTGTCGACAGCCTGTGCCGTCTGACCTTGAAAGGCTTTGGATCGCTCGATCTGATCGATCCGACGCCCGCGCGTCCCTGCGACCTGACCCGGGCCGGCATCAATATCGGCGAGGCGGCGGGCTTCGTCCTGCTGGAACGCGACGGGACGCGGGCAAACACAGTTTGCGCCAATGTGATTGGCGCCGGGGAATCCAGCGACGGTTACCACATGTCGGCGCCGGACCCGGATGGGACTGGGGCGTCCATCGCCATGACGGCGGCACTCGACGCGGCGGGACTCGCTGGGGGCGAGATCGATCATGTGGTGCTGCACGGTACGGGCACGCAGTTGAACGACCGGGTCGAGAATGTCGCGCTCTACCGGGTCTTCGGGGCGGACATATCGGCGAGTTCCTGCAAGGCCTGGACCGGTCACACCCTGGGCGCGGCCGGCATTTTGGGTGTCCTCACCGCGCTTGTCGCGATTCGCGACGGGTTCCGTCCCGCGAACCTCAACCTGGCCACACCGGATCCGGCGATGAAGGTGCCACTTCTCCAAACGGGTAAGCGGGGCGCCGGCCGCGGGGTTTTGACGAACGCCTTCGGCTTCGGCGGCAGCAACTGCAGCATCGTCCTCGGGGCTGCAGAATGAGGTCTCTCGCGATAGGCGGTGTCGGGGCTGTGGGGCCTGGCTTTGGAAATTGGCCGGCCGCCGCCGAGCTCCTGCGCCATGGGCTGCCGCCGGTCGCCGGCGACGCGACGGAAATTCCCGTGCCGGCCATCCTGAATCCCAGGGAGCGCCGGCGGGCGAGCGACACGGTCAAGCTGGCGCTCGCCGCTGGTGCCGAGGCCTGCGCCGCAGCGGATGCGGCCCCGGCGACCCTGCCCGCCGTCTTCGTGTCGAGCCATGGGGAGGGGAAGACGACCCACCGGCTGATGGAGGCACTCTGCGACCCCGATCCGCTTGTCTCCCCGACCCTGTTCCACAATTCCGTGCACAACACGCCGGCGGGCTACTGGTCGATCTCGGTGAAGGGGCATGCGCCGGTGGCGTCGATCTCCGCTGGTAATCGGTCGGTGTCGGCAGGCCTTCTGAAGGCCGCCAGTCTCATCGAGCGAGGCGCGGAACGGGTCCTTCTGGTCGCCTATGACGCCCCGTTTCCCGCGCCGCTCGACCGTGAGTGCCCGATTGCCGCCGCCCTCGCTGTCGGGTTGCTCCTGCGGCCCGGGAACGCGCAGCCGGCGGTGGGGCGGATAGACTGGTGCCTCGAGCCGGAAACCGGTCCCGATTCGGTGGCGGGCACGCCGCTAGAAGGCCTCGCAGGACAATCGCCCATTGGCGAGGTGCTGCCGCTGCTCGGTGCTCTCGCATCGGGACAGCCGCGACGACTGGTGTTCGCGGGTCACGGCTGGCCGCGACTCGTCGTCGATGTGGCGTCATGACGGAAATCCCGCCGATCGAGGATCTGTTGCCGCACGACGGCACGATGGTGCTGATCGACCGTGTCGTCGAGCATACCGGTGACAGGATCGTCTGCGCGACCACGAGCCACAGGCGGGGGGACAACCCGTTGCGTTTCAATGGACGTCTGAGCGCCGTGGCCGGTGTCGAATATGCCGGTCAGGCCATCGCCATTCACACCGGCCTTGCATCGAACGCGCCGATCGCCGGAGGCGTTCTGGCAAGCCTGCGCAATCTTGCCTGGTCACAGGACGACCTGACTCAGGTCACGGGGGACCTGGTCATTCGGGCGCGGCGGATCGCAGCGGCGGGCGGGGGCGCGCGCTACGACTTCGAAATCGGCGACGGGGACATCGCACTCGTGACCGGCAGTGCCACCGTCGCCTTCTTCGGAAAGCGCGAGGGAACCTAGAGTTTCTGGGTCTCTTCCCGGATCGCGTCATACAGCCGGTTGGTCAGCCGGTTGTAGGACCGGTGGATCGTGCCGTCGCCCTTTTTCAGGTTCTTGCTGGACACATATTTGATGCTGTACTCGCTCGTCGAATAGGTAACGTCGACGACGATATTGTGCTTGCCGCCGCCCCATTCGTTGCGGGCCTGGACGAGCCCGGGGCGAACCATGGTCATTTGCCAACCCTGTTTCTGACCCGCGCGGAGGACCGCGCCCGTCACCGCGTCGAGGCTGGGCGAGGATTTTGCACCCAGCGCGCGGGGCTTGAAGTCCTCCTGCGTCCGGGTGCAACCGGCCGCGGCCGTCAAGGCGAATGCGGCGAACAGGGTGACGATCAGGCGGGTGGTCAGTCTCATTGGTCGAACTCCTCCTTGGTTCTCGGTAATCGACTTTGGGTAATGGGTGAAGGCCCGGATGCCTCAATTGCCTCCGGATTCGAAGGGGCGCTCCACGAGCCCGGCGCGCGCCAAAGGGGCGTCCCGGGTCAAGATCTTCCCGGCGACCATCCTGATGATCCGAAGGGTGTCCCTGATGGCCCTGTAGTGGCTGGGGCGGGGAGCCTCGGCGGGATAGATCGGGTCGATCGAGACGAATTCGATGGCAAATCCCGCGCGCGCTGCGTCGATCAGGATCTCGCTCTCGAAAACGAAGGATCGGTCGGGGCCGTGCCCGGCGGCCAGGTTCTCGATCAATCTGCGTGGATACAGGCGCAGGCCGGACTGACTGTCGCGGATCTGCCGGCCACAGGCTTTCGATATCCAGAAATTGGCTTGACGGTTGGCGAAGCGGCGGAGGGCCGGTATCTGTCCCGGTCGTTCGAACCGGGAGCCGATGACAAGACTGTTCTGGCTGCCCCCGTTCTTCTCCAGCAGGAGCGAAATGTCCTCCGGGCGATGCTGCAGGTCGCCGTCGAGCGTGACCACAGCGCTCGCACCGGCGTCGAGAGCCGCACGCATGCCGGCGACCAGGCTCGCAGCCTTGCCGCGATTGTCCCGATGTTCGATCACCGTGACCGGCAGGTCTGCCAATATCGCGGCCGTCGCATCGGTCGAGCCGTCGTTGACGACATAGACCCTGTCAGCCTGGGGAAGGGTGCGGCGCACCACATCTGCGATGGTCTTCGCTTCGTTGAATGCCGGGATCACGGCGGCGAGGGTCATGTGGGGGCAGTCTCCGGGTGCGTGACGGTCGTTCAGCGGGTCCGTTGCCGCGCGTCGCGCCGATAGGCGTCGACCTTCGCCTGGAGAGCCGCGGTCAGGCCGGGCAGGCCGCGCTTATCCCGTGCGATCACGGCAGCGAAATCGCTTCTGTAACGTCGCGCCTGGCTGATCCCCATAACGACGACGTCAACCACCTTATAGATACCTTGCCGCTTTCTGACATGCCAGTTGATGCGAACGACCTCTGCAATCCTACGATTGATGTGGGTATGCACAATGAAGTAGCGCGGCCTCGGTTCGGTCACCCGG
>CAYGKX010000125.1:0-10103 GCA_964350225.1 uncultured Rhodospirillaceae bacterium
CTTGATCTTGCGCGCGTTCGCCGCGGCATTCGTCCCGATCTGCACCTCCGCCGCGTCAAGCGTGATCTTGTCTCCCTCCAGGAGAATCTTGGCCCCCGCGCCGCTGTCCAGCGTGATCTTGTTGGGTGTCCCGCCCCCCCCTTTTTCGACCCGGACGAATGGCTTGCCGTCGATGTTCAGCGCCAGGGCCTTCGCCTTCTTCGATTGGATTCTGCCGGCCATCAGGCAAACGATGCTGGCAATGAGGGCCAGGGTCCCCTGGGTCACGGCGATGATCTGGCCCGCGTCGACATGATCCTCGATTGCCGTCGGCCGCCTGTTGAACAATTCGATGCTGGCGGCTGCGATCGTGCCATTCGCGTTATACGCGATGTCGGTCGCCTGCATGAGACCGGCCAGGGTCCCGAGCGCGTTCTTCACGAATCCCCGGATCGGATCGTCGTCGAGGCCCATCGTTATGGATTCCTCGCCGAAATAGACCGGTTTCTCCGAATGGTTCAGGCCGGACGAGGGATAGTCGAAGCCGCCTTTGGCGTCGAATTCCGCCTTCAACGCGTGTGTGACTTCGACCGCCGACCCGAGATTGAGGTTCATGCCGACCCCGGTGGTGCTGGACAGGGCGGCGGTCATGGTCGCGTCATACTGGAATCCGCCGGTGAAGTTCAGGTCGGCGGCGAGCGATGCGGTGAACTG
The DNA here is from genome assembly GCA_964350225.1 of uncultured Rhodospirillaceae bacterium. Classification (GTDB taxonomy): domain Bacteria; phylum Pseudomonadota; class Alphaproteobacteria; order Bin65; family Bin65; genus CAYGKX01. The sequence continues at coordinate 694 of CAYGKX010000125.1, forward strand.
TGTGGCGCGGCTCATCGTGTAGTCGATGCCGTGACCCAGGATGCCTTCCGTATAGCCGCTTGCGATCCCGACATCCTCGTAGATCTGGTGCAGCTTGCCGTAGACGCCGTACTCGGTGCCAAGAACGCGCCGGTAGGAATTGCCTTCGACGACATCGAGGGCATCGCCCGACGTGTAGACCAAGGTACCATCGGCTCCGACTTCGTCGTCCAACTGCGTCAGGATGCTGGCCGAATTGAAGCGCTCGACCGCATGTTCTTCCATCGTGGTCGACGTGCTCCAATCCGCATCGTCGCTGGCTGCGCCCAGACGAAGATACTCGGCAAGCGTGTCGCCTTCGTCGTCGGTGCGGGGGACCAGGACGTAATAGGTCGTATTGTCCCCGATGTCGGGCGAATAGTCGGTAAGTGTCGGATCAGCCATGGTCGTTCCCCTGTTCCCGGGTCGGGCCGATTGTCGGCGGGCTCACCTGGATCCGTCGATCAAGACGACCTTGACGCCCCCCGGGGTGTCGATGCGGCTCTGATTGCGGTTTTCCCACTTCACGTTGCTGGGCGCTGCGCGGTTCGGGATGGCGCCGCAGATCACCGGCCGGTCGATGTCGCCGTTTATGCAGCTCCAGATCACTTCGGCGCCCGGCAACAGCGGGAAATGCATGCCCTGTTTGGCTCCGGCGGACGGGGTCGCCATGCGGACGTAGGACGAGGCCTTGCCCGCCTCCAGATCGTCGAGCCTTGCGTCGAAGGGCAACCGTACCTTGTAACGGCCCAGCGCGTCGACTTGCGCCCGCTTGTCGTCCCGCCGTCCCGGCTGCACGTCCACCGTCGCCGGCATCATTCCCTGCAGCTTGGGCTTCGGCGTCCGGCGCTCGGGGCGGAACGGGGTTTCGCTGTAGATTGCCGTGAATTCGTTCGCATATCCCGCCCTGGCGTCTTCCGCGCCCGGCAGACCGGACAAGCCATAGGTCGGACTCGATCCCCGATGGCGGACCTCCGTCACCAGATAGGTCGAGTTCATATCGTCGCGGAAGTGATGGCACATTTCGAAATGGCCGCCGGGAAACAGGTCCTCGCGGTCGCTTCCGCCCTCGAACACGATCTGCCGGGCGGCAACTTCCTCGACGCGGATATCCAGAAGGCGGCCCAGCCGGTCCTTGGCCTTTGCACCGCTGTCGTCCGAGCCTCTCACCGTTTCGGGCGAGTTGGCGAAGGGTTTGCCGAAATCGCCGAAATGGGCCACGACACCATGGGCGTGGTTGGGGCCGTCCGACAAGGGGCCGCCAACCGGCGCGATCGCCCTTTGGCGGGTGATGTTCGGGTCGTTCAGGTCATACTCGTAGTCGTTGAGGATCATCGTCTTGGGCAGGTGGCGCCGGCGCCCGGAAAACCTGTGGATGGATTGCGGGGAGTTCCCGCCGCGCGGGACGTCGCCCTGATAGTGGATCCGGGTATGCCCGCAATGGATGTCCCGGAAAGCGACCTTCCTGTCGCCGATGATGAGCTTTTCCCGCTCCGCGCCCTGTTCGAAGAAATAGAACAGGCCGACATGTTCCATGATGCGGGACATGAAATCGAAATAGGTTTCGTCGAATTGAGAGACGTAATCGCGCTTCCCGTAGGCTTCTTCCTCCAGGTTCCGCAGTTCGAAATCCTCGTCGGGCGTCAGCGGCGAGAGTGCATCGTCCGTCAGCACCGTTTCGACAACTTCAAAGACCGTTTTCGGCCTGTCGGTGGCGTAGACCCGGTGTCCGCGGCTCTGCGTGAACAGCCAGAGCCTCGGGACGAGGGTGACCTCATAGAAGAACTTCTGCTCTGCGCCGTGGCTGGCTCCCGTTACCGCGGCCTCAGAAACGATGCCGTGAAACCGCCGCGGCGGCGCGCCGGGATGGGCATTCTCGTCGCGTTCGATCGTCAGGGTCGCGTCCGTGCCGACAAGGTCCCCCAGGTTGACGTTCGGATCCTCGGACGCCAGCTGGATCTGGAACCGGTACAGGCTCGACAAACGCTCGACCCCTTCGAAATGAACGACCTCGAAGCGATTGCCGCGTGCGTCCCTGTTCGAGGTGGAGAAGGAAAAGCGGACCGGCATCACGTGTCTCCCTGAATTCCGTGGTCCTGGGCCTCGTCCATACTCGCGTCGATCAAGTCTAGGCCACCAGTCTTACAGGTTTCGGTGTCATGACCCAACGTGGCCGGCGGCAAACAGGATAGTTTGCATCAGGCTCAAACGCTTGAAGATCGACGTGTTCTAGGGAAGATACCTGCGCAGCCCGCTCTTCGGATGTCGGCCGTTCACATTAGGCCAACATTCACAGACCCTCGGGTTACAATGGTGGAGCTCACCGGACAGGGAGACACCCGAATGCCAATGCTCGCGACCCAGGGATCGCTCTGCCAATGTTCCTTCGGCACCGCGCCGGCGGCAGTGTCCGTCATGCCGATGTCCCAGGCGAGCGCGACCGAAATGCCGGTGCTGACGACGGCGATGATCGTCCCGATGACGAACATTCCGCCCTTCGCGATGTGTACGTCGCTCGCCAACCCCCAGGTCGCCGCCGCGACCTCCGCCGCGATGGGCGTGTTGACGCCGCAACCCTGCATCCCCGTGATCCCGGCGCCCTGGGCGCCGCCGGCGGCCCATGTCACCGTTTCGGGCGTGCCCGCGGTGTCGATGGACAGCAAATGCGCCTGCAGTTGGGGCGGTCAGATCAGCTTCACGCAGACGGCCAATACCGGCCTGGAGGGGAGCTGACCTACGAGCCCGGCGGCTTCGGCAGCTTGTCCACCATCTCCAGGGCATGCTTGACGAGGGCCTCTGCCGCCTTGATCGGGTCGGTCTGCTGCTTGGCGATCTCCAGCATCTCCGGCGGCGCCTTCGCCTTCTCCAGCATCTCGGTAACGTCTTTCAGGATATTCTCGTTGTCCTCCGCGCGGGCCTTCTCGATCTCCGCCGTCCGGTCCTCCGGCATCGCCGCCTCCGGCGGCGGCGCCCCCAAGGTGCCTGCCAGCAGGTCGCGGATGCGCGCCTTGTAGTGCGCGGTGTCGCGGGGAGAATCGAGTTCCTCCTGGCCGACATAGAGATGGGTATATTGCTCGCGCCCCGACGGGTCGACGGCGACGCGGCCGCGCCAGATCAGGGTGACGCTCTCCTCCTCCATGTCCACCATGCAGGTATCGAGATTGTTGCGCGCCTCCAGAAGCGACGGCTTGCCGTCGGCTCCCACCTTGATGAGGAAATAGCGCAGGCGGATACCGGGCAGGCGCGACTCGAAGATCCGGTGTTCCGGGTGGAGGTTCTCGAAATAAAGCGGCTCGTCGCCGCGCAGATAGCCCTCGACCTGCTGGTCGCGGCGCGCCGAATTGTAGAAGTCGAAGGAAAAGTCGACGGGCGGCAGCGGTTTGCGCCGGTATAGCCAGGCCTCGTCATAGGTACCCTTGAGCGCCGCACGCGGCAGAAAGTCCGGGTCGAGCGGACCGAAACCCGCGGGCGTGCAATCGTGCCGCGGGTCGACATGGGTCGTGTCCGCGTCCTGGACGTTCGCCAGCCGGACGGGAGACTTCAATTCCTCCAGTCGCTCCGGATCGAACAGGCCGGTGCCGTGCTTGTTGTAGGCGGACCGGAGCCCGCCGCAGGCAAATTCGTTGCGGATGGGCATCTTCACGAAGGGTTCAGGCCCCTCGACATGGACGCTGCCGTCCGGCTGCGGCACCCAGTATCGGTCGCCGTACAGCCAGAGGGTCTTGGACATTTCCCCGACCGCGAACTTGACCGCCAGCGCCTCGACCGGACGTCCGTGCGGCGCATGACCGCTGCCCAGGAAGAGGCAATCCGCCCGCACCTTGTGGGGCGCCGTTTCGGCGTCGATACGCAGGGAATTGCCGAAGTCGTCCTCATGATTGACCGAGCCGAGCGGCGGCTGCTGGAAGTCCTTCGGCGCCGCCCAGCAGGGACCGTCCTTTTGCAGAACGAAGAGCCCCTTGGCGAGAATCGCCATGACCGGCTGGCGGGGCTGCACCTTGAAGACGATGGGTTGAATTGCGTAGGGCGTATCGTTGAGGATTTCCATGGTCTGTCGAAGTCCGGGTCAGTCGAAGTCCGGAACCGCGCATCGCGCGGCGAGATCGGGATCGAGGCGGTCGGTGGCGCTCATGTCAGCCCAACAGACTGTAGAGCGCTGTGCCGAGCCCAAGGAGAGCCGTCGTCGCCGTCGCGTTGATGCGGTTCTGCAGGGTCTGCACCTGGGACTGCACCACGACGGAGGTTGGTACGGCCGGTACGGGGGCGCCGGTGACGTTCAGGGAGGTCGCCGTCGTCGCCCCCAGGGTCGTCTGCCCCGCCTCGAACTGTCCCGTATGCGTCCACTTGGCGCCGGTCGAAGTGATGTCGGCGGTCCCTGCGTTCAGGTCGATTCCCTGCATGGCCTGCACCGTTGCGACCTGCTGCGTGCTCATGAGGATGCTGTCCGCTCCGAACATATCGAGGTTGGTGCCCGCTCTCAGGTTGATCGGGCCGTAGCTGCCCACGACATTCGTCTCGATATTGATCGTCGTCGCACGGATCGTCACCGTGTCGCCCTCAAGTTCGATCATCGCGCCACCGCCGGTGTCCAGGGTGATCTTGTTCGGGGCGGGCGCGCCGGGCTTCTCGATCCTGAAATAGGGCTTTCCGGCGATATTGCCGGCGAGAGCGTCGGCCTTCTGCTTCTGGATCCGACCGGCGATCGCGCAGACCACCCCGGCGGTCAGCGCGAGCGCGGTCTGGGCGAGCGAGATGATCTGGGCAGCGTCGACATGCCCCTGCACCTCGTCGGGGTTCTGTTTGAAGTCGTCGAGCCGCGCGACGGTCGCTACACCGTTCGCCGTGTAGGCCAGATCGGTGCCCTGGAGGCCGACAGCCAGCCCCTTGAGCAGCTTTTTCAGGGTCCCATGCAGCGGGTCGTCGTCGACGCCGAGGGTAATGGAGTCCTCGCCGAAGAAGACCGGCTTCTCGCTGTGGCTCAGCCCCGAGGATGGCGAACTGTATTCGCCCGTCGCGTTGAACTCCGCTTTTACCGCATGGGCGACCTCGACCTCGCCGCCGAGCGATAAACCGAGGCCGATGCCGGTCGTGCTTTCGATGGAAGCGGCGAGCTTCGAGGCATATTCGAAGCCGGAGGTGAACTCCATTTTCGCGGCTGCCGTCGCGGAGAACTCCGCCGCATGGGCGACCTTGTATTCAAGGCCAAAGCCCCCGAACAGGCCGTCCGCGGCACCGGAGATGACATTCGCCTCATCAATGATCTCGTGCTTTTCGCCATAGATCCGGTAGGCCTCGCCCGCGACGCGCGCGAACGAGTTTCCCACCACCATGTCTGTGTGATCTCCGGTGGTGAAGCCGAAGGTGCCGGCTCCGCCGATCTCATGCTCGAGTTCGCCGAAGGACTCCGCATTCAGGAGGGCCTCGACCGCGTGTTTCTCGAGCGGTGTATTCGGTTTGAACTGGGCGATGTCGCTGGGGCTGCCGAGGCGGACATAGTCCACCTGGGGCGGCTCGCCGAGCGGGGCGAGCGACCCGTCGGTCGGTGCCGCCGGCGGCGGCTTGCTGCGATCGACCTTGACGAAATAGTGCCTGACGGGGCCCTTGCTTTCGTGGCCGTTGTTTTCGTCCTCCGACATCGCCGGTCTCCTAGCTCGCGCTCGTCTGGCCGGGACCGTCGTTCAGGACGATCTCGATACCGCCGGGCGTGTCGATGCGGCTTTGGGTGCGGTTCTCCCAGGTGACATTGCTGGGCGCGGCCCGGTTGGGAACCGCGCCGCAGATGACGGGGCGGTCGACGTCGCCGTTGATGCAGCTCCAGATCACCTCCACCCCGGGCAGAAGCGGGAAGCTCACGCCCTGCATCGCACCGGCCGACAGGCTGGACATGCGCAGATAGGACGACGCCTGCCCGGCCGCCAGGTCGTCCACCCCCTCGTCGAAAGGCAGCCGCACCTTGTAGCGCCCGATCGCATCGGGCTGCGCGCGGTTGTCGATTTCCTGACCCGGCTTCGTGTCGACAATGGCGGGCATCATGCCCGTGAAGGTCGGCTTCTCCGTCCGCCGCTCGGGCCGGAAGGTAACCTCGCCATACAGCGCGTCGAACCGGTTGTGATATCCGGCCTCGTCCTGGGACTTGCCGACCAGTTTCGTTGCGGCATAGGTCGGGGTAACGCCCCGGTGGGTGATCGATGTGACAAGGTAGGAATCGTTCATCTCCTGCCGGAAATGATTTCCCAGGGTGAACAACCCGCCGGGAAAGAGGTCCTCCCGGTCGCTGTGCCCGGTGAAGACGATCTGCCGGCAGCCGATCTCGTTTGCCCGGATGGTCCCCAGTTCGTTCATCCCGCTCTTCGCGCTCGCGCCGCTTTCCTGCTGGACCGCGACATTGTCCGGCGATTGCGCCGCCGGGTGGCCGTAATCGCCGAAATAGCAGATGGACCCCTTCTGCATGTTGGCCCCGTCCGAGAGGGGCCCCGTCGCCGCAGGTACCTGCTTCTCGACGGACATGACCGGGTTCACCAGGTCGTATTCGTAATCCTTCAGGATAACGGTTTCCGGCACCTGGTGCCGGCGTCCGACGAAGGCGTGGATCGACCGGGGCACGATGCCCCCTGTCAGCAGGTCCGCCTGATACTTGATGGTGGTCGAGCCGCCATGAATGTCCTTGAAGGCCTCCTGCCGGTCGCCGATGACGAGCTTCTCCGCCGTATCTCCCTGCTCGAAATAGAAGAAGATGCCCGCCTGCTCCATCAGGCGGGAGATGAAGTCGAAATGCGTTTCGCCATATTGGGAATAGTAGTCCCGTGGGACATAGTCGTCCGTCGCCAGGTTGCGCAGTTCGAAGTCTTCGCCTTCCACGAACTGAAGGACATTGGCGTCCTTCAAGACGTCGCTCACAACCTCGAACACCTTTTTCTTCTGACTGGTGCCAAAGACCCGGTAGCCGCGATACTGGGTGAGCGCCCACAGCCGCGGAACCAGCCGGACCTCGTAGAAGAACTGCTGCGCCGCCCCCTGGGAGGCGCCCTGGCTCGCGCCGAGCAGGGCCGCCTCGGCGAGAATGCCGTGGATCTTGCGCGCCGGCGGTGTCGGGATGACCGTCTGGTCGCCCAGGATGGCGAGGGTCGCCCCCTGCCCGACAAGGTCGCCGAGCTTCACGGTCGCGTCGGTCGTCGCCAGGCGGATCCGGAACTCGTAGAGCGACGACATTTCCTCCCGTCCCTCGAAGTCGACGACCTCGAAAGAGACGCCCTGAGCATCGCCGCCGGCGAGGGAGAAGGAAAAGCTATCGAACATGACCAAACCTCCGCAGATCCGCCGGACACGACGAGAAACCGTAGCACCGGTCCTACGTCCAAGACATTACGATCCGGTAACGATCGGCCAGGAGCCACAGGAGAGAGCAATCGGGGGCGCCCCGCAAGCGTCACGCAACGCAGGGGCTTCGTGCGGAGACACGTCATCCCAAGCCCACCCCACCCCGTCCCTTTCGCCCGGGCGCCGGCTGGGTTATAGGAATCGACTGGCTTCCCCGGGGTTCGAGCAGCATGCGTCCTTTCTTCCGCTACGCCTCGAGATTCGCGCTGGCACCGGCGGCAAAACCGGTGGAACGGGTCGAGGCTGCTCCGCCGCCGAAGCCCAAGGCATCGGACACGGTCTACCTGCGATGGCGCATGGCCTCGGCCTACCCTTCCGGCCTGCCGCTCTACGGCACGCTTGGCAAGCGCTTCGTCCGACGTCTCGCCAGACTGTCGAACGGCAGTCTTCAGATCCGCTATGTCGAGCCCGACAGCGCCTCTGCATCGCGCAACTGCTTCGACGATGTGGCGCAGGGCCGGGTCCAGGCCTGCTGGTCCGCGCCGGGCAACTGGTACTCCCGGGAACGGGCGCTGATCCTGTTTGGCGGCGTGCCCTTCGGCCCGGACGCACGTGAACTGCTCGCCTGGCTCGACCATGGCGGCGGGCAGGAATTGCTCGACGAAATCTATGGCCGCCACGGCCTGAAGTCGGTGGCCTGCGGCCTTACGGTCGCGGAGGGTGGCGGCTGGTTCCGCAAGGAAATCAAGACCGTCGAAGATCTCAAGGGCCTGAAGATGCGGGTACACGGTCTTGCCGCGCGGGTGATGTCGAAGCTGGGCGTGAACCCGCAGCGCGTAAACCCCGACGAGTTGATCGCGTCGCTGAAGGACGGCCGGCTGGATGGCACGGAATATTCCATGCCGTCGATCGACCTGGGCCTGAAGCTCTACGAGGTCGTCAGCCACTATTACTTCCCCGGCTGGCAGCGCCAGTCCGGCATCCTCGAGCTTCTGATGAGCGCAAGCGACTGGGCCAAGCTGCCGCCGGCCACCCAGGCGGCAATCGAGGCGGTGTGCGGCGAGAATATCCGCGAAGCCCTCTCGGAGGGCGAGGCCATCCAGGCGACCGCCCTGCGCGAATTACGCGCCAAGGGGGTCTCCTTTCACGCCTGGCCGCCGGAGATTCTCGCCGAACTGAAGAAGGCCTGGCTGACGGTTGTGGCCGAGGAGGTCGAGGTCGATCCCGGTTTCAAGAAGGTCTGGGCCTCCTTCACCGCCTTCCGGGACGACTATGCGATCTGGCGGAAGCTCGGTTATCTCAAGGAATAAGCCGGTATGTGGCACGGCGCCGCCCTGATCCTGATCGCGATCGCCGTTTCAACCGGGCCTCTCGCGGCCGTACCCGCACGGGGCGACGAGGGACAGATGTCGGCGGCGGAAGCCCATCGCGCGGCCAGCCGCGGCGAAGTGCTTCTGATCGACATCCGCAGCCGGCGTGAATGGCGGCGCACGGGGCTACCGAGCCATGGCAGCCGCGCGACCATCCACGGCCCCGACGGCATGGACGGGTTCCTGCACCGGGTGATGATCCTGACAGGTGGCGACCGCACGCGCGAGATCGCACTGATTTGCGCGGCGGGCGTCCGTTCCGCCCGCGCACGGCGCTTTCTCGTGCGTCACGGCTTTACCCGGGTGCGCGACGTGGGAGAGGGTATGGAGGGACACGGCATCTTCGCGGCCCCGGACAAGCGCGGCTGGCTGCGGCGGGGTTTGCCTGTCGAACGGTGCGGCGCCTGCGAGGAGGCTGTCCCACCGGCCCGCTGAGACGGCTTATGTGCCCCTGACGGCGGCCTCGACCGCCGCGCGCTGCCGTGCGGGATCGATTGCGATCTCCGAAGTGACTTCCAGCGACCGATCCTCGAACACGTCCACGTCCGGAAGGGCGCGGCGATGCTCCTCTATCGCCCGATCCCTGGCGTGCAACAGTGCCTCTATCTCCGGGCTGTAGAGCGCGATCATCGCCGAGACCCAACGGTTCACAAGCCAGGACGGCCGCGCCATTTCGACATCGAAACGGTCGATCATCCTTACGAC
>CAYGKX010000126.1:0-6614 GCA_964350225.1 uncultured Rhodospirillaceae bacterium
ATGTTTCGGGGCGCGGGGAAAGCTAACCGGCGCGCTTCGCCGGTCAAGTCCGTTCTCCGGCGGCGAACCGTGGTAAGCTGGAATATCGACCCGTTCGACCGCCATGCCCGGAGGGGGACCATGCGCCGTCCCGCCGCATTTGCCATCGGCCTTTCCATCTGTCTGGCACCGTCCGCGAGCCCCGGCTTCATCGCCGGCATCCTCGCCTGCGAATTCGACCCGACCTCGACCGCCTGTATCGCGCGCCAGATCTCTCTCCTGCAGAGGGCGGAGAAGCCTGGCACCCTGAAGGACCGGGCGAGTGCCTTTCTTTCCTATACCTGGGCCCGGCGCGAGCAGGAACTCTACAGCCGTGCCATGGAGAAGGCGCCGAAGGACCGGCGGCTCCGCGCTTATGCCGCGACCATGGCACGGGCCGAACTGGGCGACTTCAAGACGGCGCGGAAGGCGTCCGGCTATATCGGCTTCCGCGCCCTCCGCGTGGAGGCCGCCTGGATCTATGGAATGGCGGCCGTGCGGCAGGGGGTTGCGGCCGAGGGCGACCTTGCGCTCGACGACCTGCGGCAGACCGCGGCGAAGCTGAAGTCGCCCTTCGGGGCGCTGCTTGCCTACTGCCGGGCGGCCATGCTCGCCGCCGCCCTCGGGAAAAAGGACGAGGCGAGGGAGGCCCTCTCCACCGCACGCAAGGTCACCGCCAACCGGTTGCTGGCCGGTGCTGGCGACACGCCGCTCATGATCACCTGCACCGCCGGCATGGCCGCGGTCGAGGGCCGGGCGAAGGCCGTTTCCTATCTGAGCGGTCAGGTGGAGCGCCTGCAGAAGGACGCGGCCATGCCCATCCGCTTCAAGCTGGTCTTTCTCGCCCAGGCGGCGGAGCAATGGACCCGGCTGGGCGATGGGAAGAAATCCCAGGCGCTGGCGCGACAGGTCGTCGGTGCCATGGCACCCCTGCCGGCCGCGCAGCGGCTCGCGATCTTCCGGCTCCTGTTCTTCGCGAGTTTTCGGCCGAAGCCGGCGAAGTAGGCGGGCGAGCGCGGGAGGTTTCCCCTCAGTAACAGCCCGCCAGACGCGCCTTCTGCTGCACCAGGGCCAGCACCGTATCAATGGTCGGGCAGGGCAGGCCGGTCAACCGGCCGAGCTCCTGGACGACCGTGACCAGGGCGTCGATCTCCATTGCGCGGCCCGCCTCGAGATCCTGGAGCATAGATGTGCGGTGGGCGCCCACCTTCCCGGCGCCGGCGATCCGCTTGTCGACGCCGACCTTGAAGCTGACGCCCAGCGCCTCACCAATGGCCTGGGCCTCCACCATCATCGCGGTGATGACGGCGCGGATCGCCGGATCGTGGGCCAACTGCTCCAGGGTGCCGCCGGTCAGCGCGCTGATCGGGTTGAACGACAGGTTGCCCCACAGCTTGACCCAGATCTCGTCCCGAATGTCGGTGCGGATGGGCGAGGTGAAGCCGGCGGTCTTCAGCGCCTCGGACAGCCGTTCCACACGTTCCGTCCGTTCGCCCGACGGCTCACCGACGACGAAACGGTTCATCGAGATATGCTTGATGACGCCGGGTTCGATCGCCTCCGTTGCCGGATAGACGACGCAGCCGATGGCGCGCTCCGGGCCGATCTTGTCCCACTGCGTCCCGCCGGGGTCGACCGTTTCCAGCCGTGTGCCCTCGTGGGGGCCTTCCAGCTTGTGGAAGTACCACCAGGGTACCCCGTTCTGTGCGGTGACCACCGCCGTGTCGGGGCCGAGCAGCGGCAGCATGCTGTCGACGATGGCGGGCGTCGCGTTCGCCTTGACCGCGACGATCACGAAGTCCTGCGGGCCGGCCTCCGCCGGGTCGTCGGTCGCCGTGGGCCGGGCGACCCGCTCCTCGCCGTTGATCAGGAGCTTCAGCCCGTTTTCGCGGATCGCCGCCAGGGTCCTGCCCCGGGCGATCATGGTGACATCGGTCGCTCCCGTGCGCGCCAGTTCGCAGCCGAGATATCCGCCGATGGCACCCGCGCCGTAGACCGCGATTTTCATAGCCTGACTTCACCCTGCGTAAGAATGGCCCGCTCCCCCCCAAGGAGGGGGAGGAACTCCGTTGACGCTCTAACCGGCAAAATCACAGGCCCAGCTCCGTCTTCAGTTTCTCGTGCAGGCCGATGCGCTGCAATTTGCCGGTCGCGCCCTTGGGGATTTCCTCCAGGAAGACGACCTTCCGCGGCACTTTGAAGTCCGCTAGGCGGCCGGCGGCGAAGTCCCGGATCGCGCGCTCGTCGGCGCTTTCGCCTTCTTTCAGGACGATGGCGGCCGCGACCTCCTCGCCCAGCTTGTCGTGGGGCATGGCGAAGGTGACCGCCTGGTCGACCGCCGGATGGTCGAGCAGGATTTCGTCGACCTCCCGGGGCGAGATCTTCTCGCCGCCCCGGTTGATGATCTCCTTCAGCCGGCCCGTGATGGACAGGTACCCGTCGTCGTCCAGCACGCCCTGGTCGCCCGTGTGGAACCAGCCGCCGGCGAAAGCCTCCTCGTTCGCAGCCGGGTTGTTCTCGTAGCCCGGGGTGACGTTCGCGCCGCGGATGCAGACTTCGCCGATCGTGCCCGCCGGGACCGGGTTGTTCGCCTGGTCGAGGACCGCGACCTCAGGACCTGCCGCAACGCCGACCGATCCCGGCTTGCGCGCCGCCGGCGGCAGGGGGTTCGACGCCATCTGGTGCGCTGCCTCGGTCATGCCGTAGCTCTCGATGACCGGGCAGCCGAAGGTCTCCTCCAGCGCCGCCATGACCTGCGGCGGCAGGGACGAAGACGAGGAGCGGATCAGGCGGAGCGGCGTCGCCTCGACGACATCCTTGTTGCGTCCGGCGCGGGACAGGATGGCCTGGTGCATGGTCGGCACGGCCGAGTACCAGTTCGGTTTGGCGTCCTCCATCCAGGCGAAGAAACGCAGGGCGTTGAAGCCTGGCGTGCAGTAGATGCTGGCGCCGGCCGACAGGCTCGACAGCACTGCGCCAATCAGCCCGTGGATGTGGAACAGCGGCATGATGTTGAGGCAGCGGTCTTCCGGCGACAATGCGAGAGTTGTCGCGATGTTGCTGGCGGAGGTCGCGATGTTGGTCTGGGTCAGCGGTACGATCTTCGGCCGGGATGTCGTGCCGGAGGTATGGAGGACGAGGGCGATCTCGTTCGCCGCCGCCATGCCCGTTATCAGGGTCCGGTCGCTGGTCTCGCCTTCGAGCGCGAATTTGCCGGCGGCTCCCGTGTCGGGTACCAGTTCGACGATCGGGATATTGCGCTTTGCCGCGACAGTACGGGCCGGACTTTCCATGCCCTTCTGGATCACGAGCGCCCGGGCGTTCAGGTCGGACAGGTAAAAGTCGAATTCCTCTTCGCGGTAGCCGGGGTTGAGCGGCGCGGTCGTGGCGCCACAGCCGATCGCGACGAAGGCCGTCGCCATGTCCGGGCCGTTCGGCAGCACGATCGCGACACGATCCTCGCGTCCGACGCCAAGCTGGTTGAGGCGGGCAACCGTGTCCCGGGCGAGGGCACGCAGGCCGCCATACGTCAGCGGCGGGCGGTCTTCGGAAAGAATGGCGGGCGCATCTTCGGCGCCGGCGGCCAGGAGGTCGATCAGGGTCGCGCTGTCGGTCATCGATATGTCCGGAATGTCACTGGAAAGACGGGCGCGACCGTAGCAAACCGTTCCGGGTGGCGCCAGCGCGTGCGTTGACCCATCCCCCGGACGGGAGTGTAATCGGCGGACGATCAAGGAGATTCCCGTGGACCAACCCAAACCCGTCTCACCGAACAATCTACAAGCCTTCTGGATGCCCTTCACGGCCAACCGCCAGTTCAAGGGCGCGCCGCGCATGCTGGTCGGGGCGGAGGGCATGTATTACCGCACCGACGACGGCCGGGACGTGCTGGACGCGGCGGCGGGTCTGTGGTCGGTCAATGCGGGTCATGGCCGGCCGGAGATCGTCGAGGCGATCCGGCGCGCGGCGGGCGAGCTCGACTATGCGCCCGCCTTCCAGATGGGCCACCCGAAGGCGTTCGACCTGGCGGCGCAGCTTGCCGCCTGGGCGCCGGGCGACCTCGACCATGTCTTCTTCGTGAATTCGGGGTCGGAGGCCTGCGACACCGCCCTCAAGATCGCGCTCGCCTACCAGAAGGCGCGCGGCCAGGCCCAACGTATCCTCCTGATCGGGCGGGAGCGGGGCTATCACGGCGTCGGCTTCGGCGGCGTCTCCGTCGGTGGCATTACCAACAACCGCCGGGCCTACCAGCCGCTCCTCGGCAATGTCGACCATTTGCCCCACACACACGACCTGTCACGCAACGCCTTTTCGAAAGGCCAGCCGGAGCACGGCGCGGAATATGCCGACGACCTGGAACGGTTGGTCGCGCTTCATGGCGCGGACACGATCGCCGCCGTGATCGTCGAACCGATGGCGGGCTCGACCGGCGTGCTCATTCCACCAAAGGGATATCTGGAACGGCTGCGCGCACTGTGCGACAGGCACGGCATCCTTCTTATTTTCGACGAGGTGATCACCGGCTTCGGCCGCCTCGGCGCGCCCTTCGCATCGGACTATTTCGGGATCCTGCCGGACATCATGACGACGGCCAAGGGATTGACCAATTCGGCAGTCCCGATGGGCGCGGTCTTCGTCCGGAAGGGCATCTACGATGCCTTCATGGAGGGGCCGGAGAATCTGATCGAGCTGTTCCACGGCTATACATATTCGGGCCACCCGCTCGCCGCCGCCGCCGGCCTCGCGACCCTGGCGATCCATCGGGACGAGGATCTTGCCGGCCGCGCCCATGACCTCGCGGGCTACTGGCAGGACGCGCTGCACGGCCTGAAGGGGCGGCGCCACGTCATCGACGTGCGCAATCTCGGACTGATTGGCGGGGTCGAACTGGAGCCGCGGCCGGGCGCACCGACGGCGCGCGCCTTCGAGGCCTTCCTGGCCTGTTTCGAGCGCGGTGTCCTGATCCGCACGACTGGCGATATCGTCGCCTTCTCGCCACCCCTGATCATTGAGCGGGCGGAGATCGACCGGATCGTCGAGACCCTCGCCGCTGTGCTGGAAACCATTGATTAACCGAAAATATTTCTGCCAATAGACTGATATTCCAGAGAAAATAGAATTTTAGGCCGTAACCGGGGGCGAGAAAATTTAGTCTTTGGTTAATCTTTGCTGTTTAGCTTTTGAAAACCATCAGGGAAAACGTGCGCCCGAAAAAGGGGCCAAAAAGAAACTCTTGGGCAGGAGTACGGGGTGTTACGAGCCCGGAACGAAACCGTCGCCGAGACAGAAGACGCGAGCCGCGAGGAACTGATCCGCGTAAAGGCGGCGGTCGAAGCTTCCGGCGATATCGCCTACGACTGGGACCTCGTTGCGGACACGATCACCTGGTCCGGCGGGACCTCGCCGGTGTCCCCTTTCCTCGGCCCGGCGAAAGTCACCGCCGGCGCGGAGTTCCTGCGCCGTATCCGGCCCGACGATGTTCTGGCCCGCCGGCGAGCGCTCGCGGGCCATCTGGAGAACGGCGACCCATTCGATTGCGAATACCGTCTCGGCGGCGACCCGGCCGCCAGCGATCACGAGGAGCCCGGCGGCATTTGGGTGCATGAGCGCGGATCGGCGCAGGTTGCCCCGGGCGGTCGGGCCGTGCGTCTTGTCGGCACCCTGCGCGTGGTGACCGCGCGCAAGCGGAACGAGGCGCGGCTGCGCTACGAAGCCGCCCATGACGTGCTGACCGGCCTCTATAACCGGTCACGCCTGCTGCAGGCACTTGACGATGTCATGATCTACAACCGGCGCTATGGACGGCGCGGTTTCTATCTCACCGTCGGCATCGACCGGCTGACGATCATCAATAACGCCTTCGGCTACGATGCGGGCGATGCCGTCCTATTCGATCTGTCGCAAAGGCTGGAGATGCGGCCCCGGATCGGCGATGTGCTCGGCCGGGTCGGCGGCGATTGCTTCGGCGTCGTGGTCGGCGAAGGCGAGGCGGAGGATATCGAACTGGTCGCCGACCGCATCCTGGAACAGATGCGCGCGACGCCCGTCGAGACGCCGCACGGACCCGTCTTCGTCACGGCGTCGATTGGCGCGACCTGCTTCGGCGACGACGATCTCGCGCCGCAGGACGTCATCGCCAAGGCGGAAGTGGCGCTGCGCGAGGCGAAGCGCGCCGGGCGCGACCGCTTTTTCACCTACAGCGAGACGGATTTCCTGCGCCAGGGCCATCGTCAGTATGCGGCGATCGCCGAACGCGTACAAACCGCCCTCAAGTCCGACCGGCTCGTGTTCGCTTATCAACCGGTCATCGTCTCCGCAGGCGGCGAGGTGGCGCACTACGAATGCCTCCTCCGCATGATCGACGACGACGGCAAGATCGTCGCGGCCGGTGCCTTCATCCCGGTCATTGAGGAGATGGGGCTCGTCCGCCAGGTCGACCGCCGGGTTCTAGAGATGGCGGCGGCGGAACTCGTGCGCAATCCCGACGTCTGCCTCGCGATCAACGTCTCTGGCCTGACGGCCTGCGATGGCAGCTGGCTCAGCCGGCTGGTCGAGATTTGCGCGGCTCATCCGGACCTCGCCCAGCGCCTGATCGT
>CAYGKX010000126.1:6624-7395 GCA_964350225.1 uncultured Rhodospirillaceae bacterium
AGATCACCGAGACGGTCGCCCTGAGGGATATCGATGAATCGGCCCGCTTCGTGAACGCCGTCCGCGGCCTGGGCTGCCGGGTGGCCCTCGACGATTTCGGTGCCGGCTACACCAGTTTCCGGAACCTGCGGGCGCTAACGGTGGATGTCGTGAAGATCGACGGGTCCTTCGTCCGCGACGTCGCACTCAGCAAGGACAATCAGCTCTTCATCAAGTCCCTGGTCGGGCTGGCGCGCGGTTTCGGGCTGCGCACGGTCGCGGAATGTGTCGAATCGGGCGAGGATGCCCGTACCCTGCAGGATCATGGGGTCGACTATATGCAGGGCTATTTCTACGGCCGTCCGGACCTGAACCGGCCCTGGTCGGCCACGGCGGCCCTGGGGGAACTGCCTCGGGGGCCGGGCGCCGGGTTCGGGCACGCCCCGGCGTGAGCGTCGCGGGCCGCCCGGCGCGGCCGCGGTCCTACTTGGCGGCTTTCCCGCGCGACAGGGCTTCGACCTCGCGCCGCAGCGCGTCCAGACGGTTCTGCAGGTCGTCCAGTGCCTCGTTCGAGCCACCGCCCGTGGGCTTCGCCGCGGGAGAGGCGCCCTGCTCGTTCTGGCCGAACGGAGAGAACATCTGCATGGCCTTTTCCATCATGGCCATGTTCTGCTTGCCCATCTCCTCGAGCGAGCCAAACGGAAAGACGCCCTCGAAGGCATTGTGGAGGTAGCTGCGCATCTGCTCCTGGTTTTGCGCGAAGGTGCGCATGCTCTCTTCCAGGTACCGCGG
>CAYGKX010000126.1:7405-10056 GCA_964350225.1 uncultured Rhodospirillaceae bacterium
GGCTGTCGCCGTAGTAGGCGATCAACTGGCGCAGGAAGCTGATCGGAAGCAGGTTGTGCCCCTTGGCTTCTTCCTCGACGATGATCTGCGTCAGGACAGATCGGGTGATGTCCTCGCCCGACTTGGCGTCATACACCACGAAGTCCTGCTTTTCCTGCACCATCCGGCACAGGTCGTCCAAGGTCACATAGGAACTTGTCGCTGTATTGTAGAGCCGCCGGTTCGCGTATTTCTTGATGGTGATAGGCGTTCCGCCGGCATCTTGAGTCTTTGACATCGCCACCGCTTTCGCTTCCATCCCCTCGGTCTTCGGCCAGTCTAGCGTGTTTTTTGCTGCACTGCGCAACAGATTCTTTTTGCGCCGCGCAGTAAGGCCCCGCCTCGATGGTTGCAACCGGCGCAGTGTGAAGGCATCTGGCCGTGTCTCCGCCGTGACCCTATAATACCGCAATGCCGAATTCGAACGCCGACGACCTGGCCGACCGATTTCTGGAAATCTGGCAGGAGCATATCGCGCGCCTGTCGGCCGACCCCCAGATGGCCGAGGCGATGTCGCGGCTGTTCTCGGCGATGGCGCTACCGCCCGGCTTCGGCGTGGGCGGCTTCGCCCCTGGTGCGATGGGGCCGGCTGGATTCGGCGCTGCCGGTATGGCGCCGGGGGGCGAGAATGCTGCCGACGCGGCCACGGCGCAGACCTATTGGACCGCATGGATGCGCGACTGGATGACGGGCGGGACGGGCGATGGCAGAGACGGCTTCGGCAGGCCGAGATCCGGATCCGACGATGGCGACCGAGACCCCGCCGGCCGTGACGAGGATCGGTCCACGTCCGCTGATCCTGCATCTCTGGATGTCCGCGAGTTGCTTGTTCGGATCGACGGTCGCCTCGCGGCACTGGAAGAACGTGTGGCCGCACTTGAAAAAGTTCGGTCACGCGACGCTTCCACCGGAAATGACAAAGTTGGCCGAGGAACTCGCCGGCGTTCTGGCGGATGAAGCGGCGGCCGATGCTTTCTCGGGCGCGGTCGAGGCGCGCGGCCGCGATCTGCTGAACGATTTCCTGAACGGGGTCGAGGCCTATCGCAAGCATCCTTTCGCCCGGCCGGAGGCCGCGGCCACGGTTGTCTGGGAAAGCGACGGCGCCAGATTGTTCGACTATGGCGCCCGGCAAGCTGCAGACGGCGTCGGCGCGGGGCGTCCCGTCCTCCTGATCCCCTCGCTTATCAACGGAAGCAGTATTCTCGACCTGCTGCCGGGCCGCAGCTACATCGAAGCCCTGGCCGAGGCGGGCTTTCGCCCATTCCTGCTCGACTGGGGACACCCGGCGAACGACGCACTCGATTACGACCTGGGCGACGTCCTGGCCTTCCGCCTGGAGCCGGCCTTCGACGCGGCGCGCGACCGGGCCGATGTCGACCGCCTCCCGGTGATCGGATATTGCATGGGCGGCACGCTCGCCCTGGCCCTCGCGACACGGCGCCGGCGGGAGGTATCCGGCCTGGCGTTGCTCGCCACTCCCTGGGACTTCCATGCATCGCGGGCCGCGCACGCCCGGGCCGCCGCGTCGGCGATGGCATTCATGATGCCGGCCGTGGAGGCGGTGCGTGCCGTCCCCGTCGATCTGCTGCAGGCTTTCTTCGCTGCCAACGACCCGCTCCTCGCGCTGCGCAAGTTCGCGGCGTTCGGCCGCCTCGACCAGGACAGCGACGCAGCCCGCCATTTCGTCGCGCTCGAGGACTGGCTCAACGACGGGGTGCCGTTGCCGCACCGGATCGCGCGAGAGTGCTTCGCGGACTGGTATGGCGAAAACGTCACGGCACGGGGGGAGTGGCGGGTCGGCGGTCAACCCGTCCGCCCGGATGCGATCGAGGTGCCGTCTCTCGTCCTCATCCCGGATCGCGACAAGATCGTGCCGCCGCCGTCGGCCGAACGGCTGGCCCGCGCGCTGCCGGGCGCCGAACGCCGTGTCGTTCGGGCCGGACATATCGGCATGGTCGCCGGAAGCCGCGCGCGCCGGCACACCTATCTGCCGACCATCGACTGGCTGTCCCGTCTGCCGGAAACGTGACGGAACTGGGACCCGGACAGGCCCTTCACCTGGTCGAAATGTCCTGTTGCTATCCAATCGTCAGAGCTTAGGTTGAGTCCCCGGGAATTTGATTGATTGCAACGGCGCCGCCCCGACCGGTCGGCCCGTGCGAAATGTGAGACAGGCCGCGCGGCGTCTGGTCGACCCGTCGGCGAATGCGAAGGAGCGACAAATGAAGGATGTGGTTATCGCCGGTGCGGCACGCACCCCGATCGGCACGTTCAACGGCGGACTGAGCGGCCTGCCGGCCTCTGAACTGGGAACGATCGCGGTGACGGAGGCGCTGAACCGGGCCAAGACGGCACCGGGGGATGTGTCGGAGGTCGTGCTCGGCCAGGTCCTGACGGCGGCCGTCGGCATGAACCCCGCCCGCCAGGCGTCGATCGGTGCCGGCATCCCGGTCGAGCGCACCGCCTATACCATCAACCAGGTCTGCGGATCCGGCCTCCGGGCGGTTGCCAACGGATGGTCGGCGATCCAGGCGGGAGGCAGCGAGATCGTGGGCGCCGGCGGGCAGCAGAATAGGCGCCCGTCGCCCCACGAAGCGCATCTGCGCAACGGC
>CAYGKX010000127.1:0-6003 GCA_964350225.1 uncultured Rhodospirillaceae bacterium
GGCTGCGTGGCAATATTGCCGGCGGCGGCCTCAACTTCGTGTCGATCGACCCGGATTCCGCGATGGACATCAAGGAGACGATCCGAAGCTATCACTTCGGCGGTGAAGCCGCGATGAACGTCGTCTTCGCGGCGCGGCCGAACCTTCTGATACAGGGCGGTGTCGCCATTGCCGGCTTCCACCGCACGTCTTCCCTGAATGCGCGCAGCCAGTTCGCCCTGTCGGGCTTTCGTACCAGCCCGGGGTTCTCGGATATTCAGGCCGCCAGGGCGGTCCGCGGGGGCACGACCGAGATCGCCTCGACCAACGATACGGGCAGCACCTTCGGCTACCGCCTCGGCGTCAATGCCAGCATTACTTACAGCTGGGGTTGGGCGCGTCTCACCCTGTCGGGCTTTGGTTCGTACGACAGCGCGATTCCCGGCGTGAACAATCCGTCGTCGAGCTCCATCTCCGGCCCCTATTCATCGGCCACCATCAAGCATGACGGCGAGTGGGCCTATGGCGGGAGCATCGCGCTCTCGTTCCCGCTCCACTAGCGCTGCATCAGACTTCGCGTCTCGCGCGCGGCGGCTCCGGTGGCGGAGCCGCCGCGTTGCGTTCCGGCCCCCGTTGCGTCGGCTCGGCGAACCAGGTCCCCCACCAGGAGGGGTTGGCGGGGCAGTACCAGTTGGCGCGGTTGAGCCAGCCTCTCAGGAAGACCCCGTTCTGCGGCCGTCGGCGGACAATGTCCCTGTAGAAACCGCGCCGCCAGTCCGCCGTGCGCTCGACCGTTCGCGCATGACCGTACCCCTCGATCCATTCGACGAAGGCAGCGGTCGTGATGGGCCCGATCACGCCATCGTCGCCCGTGCCGATCAGCCGCTGGAGGTGGAGGATCGCCGTCCGGGGGCCAGAGCCCCAACCGATGTCGACCCAGACCTCTGTCGCCGGAAGCCAGGGAAGCCGGTCGAACCCGACAGCACGATAGTAATGAGCGAGGCCGATCTCCGCCGCCTCTTCGAGCCTCAGCGCCCTCATGTCTTCGACGGCCACCTCGTATGGCGCGAGCCCGCGGTGCCTGGCCAGCGCCGCCGGCGTCACACCCAGGTTGGTCCCGACCAGCCGGCGTGTGCCGTCGGGTGCGAAGACCCAGTTGCCGGCATCCTCGCGATATTGCTGAAATCCGCCTTCCCAGGTCCGGATCGCCTCGACGAAAGCGTCTCTCGGCGACTTTTGACGCAGGCCGGCACGCAGATCGAACATGACTTGCACCTCATTCCTGTTAAAAAATTCATGATATGTTCTTCATATAGGAATAATTACCCCGCCGCCAAGAGGCAGCGATCGGAGAGCGGCATCGGGGATCAGCGGGTGGCGAGACGGACGAGCGTCGCGCTCCAGTCCGCAAAGTCCAGAAGGCGCGCGACATAGTGGTCACGCACGACGTAGCGCTTCGTCGTTTGGCCGAGGAGACTGGCTTCCAGGTGGTCGAGCATTTTGCCCAGACGGCGCTGATGCAGCCCCAGACGGCGCTGCACCGGGTCGGCCAATACGCCCGCGAAGGCCGTCAGGGCAGCCGCCGGAACCATGAGTCCGGCGAAAACGCCCGCATAGAGCATCGGCGGTGTCGTGGCCGAGAAGATGCTGTAGTAAACGCCGCCCATCCAGGATCCCAGCGAGAAGCCGGAGACGGCGGCCGACTTCGCGATGCTGCCGGCGATCGCCCCCGACAGCGCCGCCATGCCCGGCGTGAACTGATGATAGAGCGCGGCGCCGGTGGCGGCGGCGAACAGGCTGGTCGTCACGTCGGACGCGGCGGACCGGCTGCCGAGATACTCGGTCATCGCGTCTGTCACGCGCTCGCGGAACCCCGCCTCGTCGGCATGAGCGCGGATCGCCTCGAGCATCTGGGCGATGTGGGCCTGAACCCGGCCGTCCGCGAGGATGGCCTCGATCAGGGCATCGCGATCGGTCTGGCGGGGGCGCGCCCATCGGCCTCCCTCCTGGGCATAGGGAAGCTGCAGCCACTCGCTATGCAAGAGCCACTCGATCTCGCGCCCGACCTTGGTCTGGATGAACAGGTTGCGGCGGTCCAGGGCATCCGCCCAGGCAGGGGCACCCGCGACCCGGTAGACGGTCGCAGCCCCCCGTTTCGCAATCGTGCCCAGGCTGGCCAGGACGTTGTAGGGAGCGCGGACGAGGTCGAGCCCAACGGCATGGCGGTGCAGCCGGACGCTGCCGCCCATCGAGAAATGACGGTCGACGAACTCGCCGATCATGGCCCGGCGCGAAGCAATGTAGCGGCGAACGGCGGATTCGTAGATGTCCCGGGCTGTGTCCTTGTCGAAGACAGCTGGCAGGTTCAGCGGCTCGTTCTCGATCACCAGGCCTGAAATCGGCTCCATCGGCACTGTCGATCCCTCCACGTCGACGGCGCGGCGGTTCCCCCGCGCTCGCCGACAAAGCGACATCCGACTAGTATACGCATCAGGCTGGGCGAACGGGCCCGCACCATCCGCATGAGAAGTTGGATGCCAAGCTGCTTAGAGATGGGGTTCCGGGAGACCGGGCGCAAGCTTACGCGCCGTCGGAGCTTTCTGGAGAGAGTGGCCGGAGGGCTGTTTCTGGCGCTTGTCCTGGGCATTATTGCCACGACCGCCCGCGCGGAGAACGACGCGCGGAGGACCTGGCTGGTGGCCTACGAAGTCCTTCCGCTGACCCCCGGCGACCTGCCCGGCCTTGTGCGGGCGACCTACGAGCAGAAGGCGGCCGTTACCCATGAGGCGGCCGAACGGCTCGTACCCGTCGCCCTCAAAACGCTCGACGGCAAGCATCGGCTGGAATGGACCCGGGTGGGGCCCGGCGGCTATGCCGGCGAGATCAACCCGTCGATCTACACGTCGCTTTCGGCCACGCGGGCCGACGCCGAACGGGTCGCGGCAGCCATTGGCTACGTCCTGCGCCAGACCCACGTCCTGATCGCCGACCTGGCCGACCGGAAGGGCAATGTCGGCATGGTGGAGGTCGAGTTCAAGGATACCGGGCTGACGCCGCTGAGGGCCGCCGGCTTCCTGCGCGCGGCACACCTCACCCTGGCGAGCGACGATCTCGGCTTCAGCGCGCTGGACGACCGCATGATCTTCCTCAATCTCGGCACCGGGATCGAAAACGACGCCTTCCACGCGGGAATCGCCAAGACGGCCATCCGGTTTCCACCGCCGCCCACGGTGTCCGCGCTAAGACGCGCAACGGCGTTCTTCGTGAGCAACAACTGGAAAAAGCAGCCGGACGGCGAGGCCTACGCCGCCCGCCTGGGCGGGGAGATGTCGCCCCTCGTCCTCAACCTCCGTCAGCTCCGCGCCCGCCATCGCGCCCTCATCGCCCGGGCCGCAAAACGCTACGGCTGGCGCTGAACTACAGCTTGAAGCCAGGTTCGGCGTAGAGCCGCTCGACAATGTCGGTGCGCCGGGAAATTGCGCGCCGCTGGTTGATATAGCCCTTGTCCGTCGTCTCGCCGGCGGCGAAGTCGGGTTCGTGGTCGAGCAAGAGGAAGCGTGCGATGCGTCGGCTGCTCGCCGGATTGTTCCGGTTATAGGCAGCGAGGCCATCGGCGATTCGCGCCCGCAGGCCCATATCGGCGGCAAGAGCGGCGCGCGACCAATCCGGATGGTCCAGCGCGTCGCGACAGGCGCCGGCGTCGAGGAAGACGAGAAGCCCCAGTTCCGTCCTGTTCTCTCCAACGACGAGCACATCCCGGACCAGCGGCGCCGTGTGCGAAACGACAGCCGTCCGGATGTCGCCCGCCGGGACCCAGGTCCCGGTCTGCAGCTTGAACTGCTCGACCAGCCGACCGTCGAGGACGAGGCCCTTGTTGGGATCGGTCGGGTCGACGAACCGCACAGCATCGCCCGACCGGAACCACCCTTCCCCATCCCGGGCCGCCGCCGTCATTTCGGCCGACTTTAGATAACCCGGCGAAATGTTTGGACCCCGGGCGCGCAGTTCGAACCGGCCCGCCGGATCGGCGTCCGGATTGTCCGGCGCGGGGACGAGGCGCACCTCGCCGCCGGGCACCGGCGCGCCGATCAACCCGGCGCGATCGACGGGCCAGTGTACCGTCGTGTGCATCGGCGCCATCTCGGTCATGCCATAGGACGAAACCATCGGAATCCGCTCGCCGAAACGGTTCACCGCCACGGCCTCCAGCCGTCGCCACAGGCTCTCCGGCATCCCGGCTGCGGAATAGACGATAAGGCGCAAATCGCCGAAAAAACGGGCGCGCGCGGCCGGGTCGGTCTCGAGCGCCCGCAGAAGCAGGTCATAGCCCAGCGGCACGTTAAAGTGGATCGTCGGGGAGACGTCGGACAGATTGTCGAGGGTGAGACCGATACCGTCTTCCGTGGGCCGGCCGAGGTCGCAGTAGTAGGCCCCCCCGTTCGCGATCGCGGCGTGAAGGTTGAAGACTCCACCGCCGCAATGGTGCCAGGGCTGCCAGTCGACAACGACGGGCGGCGTCCCCTCGGCGAGGAAGGGGTAGACCTGGGCCAGCGCCTGCTGGTTCGAGGTCATGTTTCCGTGGGTGATCAGAACCGCCTTGGGCAGCGCCGTCGACCCGGAAGTGAAAAGGATCTTGCCGACGGTGCCGGCCGTCACCCCTACCGCCGCGCCTTCGGCCGCCGCCCCCGGAACGGTGCTGGCAAGATCGTCGAAGGCGATGTCCGCCGGACCGCTCGCGGCCGCAACCCGGACACCCGGACTGGCCAGCCGGGCAATCTCCAGCGCCGGCGCGAAGGCTGCCGCGTCCTCGACATAGATCAGACCAGGCGTCAGCAGTTCGAGGGACGCTTGGAGACGATCACGAGCCTCCGGCCGGCGAGAATAGGCGGGCGACAAACTGGAAACCGGAATGCCAGCGTGCATTGCGGCAAACAGCAACAGTCCGTGCCGGACACTCTTGTCCGACAGGATTGCGAGCGGCCGGTCCGGCGACAGGTCGAGGTCGAGAAGCGCCTGTGACAGTCGGTCGATCAGCGCCGCCGCCTCCCCATAGCCGACCCGCCACCAACGCTCCGGCCCTTCGGTCCGTTCGGCGAGCATCGTCGCGCCGGGCGTCTCGGCCGCCCAGCGCCGGATCCACGCGCCGACCCGTTCGGGATAAGGGGCCAGGGCCATGCGCGAACGAAGCAGTCGCGACCCGTCCGGCGCCTCCCGCATCTCGATGTCGGGTGGCGCGAAGACAGGAGCTGGCTTGACATTCATTCGGTGCGGTTCTCCCGGGTCCGGTCGAGCAGGATGCGCCATCGGTCTAGAAGGGCGCCGCGGGCTGCGGCGCCCATCCGCGGTTCGAAGCGCCGGTCGAGGCGCCAGTTCGCGCCGATCGCGTCGAGGCTGGTGATCTTCCCGGCGCCGAGCCCGGCAAGGCAGGCGGCGCCGAAGGCGGTTGTTTCCTGGATGACCGGGCGCTCGACGGGGACGTCGAGGATATCGGCCAGAAACTGCAGGAGCCAGTCGTTGGCGACCATGCCGCCGTCGACCCGGAGGACCGGTACCCGCTCCTGCGCCATGGCGTCAAGCATGTCGGCCGTTTGATAGGCGACGCTCTCCAACGCCGCGCGTATCAGGTGGTCGGGCCCGGTATCGCGCGTCAGGCCATACAGGGCACCGCGGGCGTCCGGGTCCCACCAGGGTGCGCCGAGGCCGGTGAAGGCGGGCACGAGATAGACCCCGCCGTTGTTCGGAAGGGCCGATGCAAGCGCGGCCGTTTCCTCGACATCGTCGACCAACCCCAACCCGTCGCGCAGCCACTTCATCGCCGTTCCGGCGTTGAAAATGGCGCCCTCGAGCGCGTAAGTGGGCGCACCGCCCAACCGGTAGGCGACGGTCGCGAGCACGCCCGGCGCCGGGTCCGGAAGGTCCGCACCGGCGTTGGTCAGGCTGAGGGGGCAGGTGCCCTAGGTTCCCTTGATCAGCTCGGGCGGGACGCCGGCCTTCTGGCCGGCCGACACGGGCAGGTTCTTGGCC
>CAYGKX010000127.1:6013-10050 GCA_964350225.1 uncultured Rhodospirillaceae bacterium
GGTGACAGGGATCGCCGTGCTGAAGATCCCGGGCGCCGTCTCGCCGAACCCTCCCGCGCTGTCGCGCACTTCCGGCAGCATCGCTTCCGGAATGCCGAAGATCTCAAGCAACTCCGGATCCCAGAGCTGGCGGCGAATATCGAAGAGCATCGTCCGGGCCGCATTGGTCGCGTCGGTCGCATGAACCGCCCCGCCGGTCAGCCGCCAGAGGAGGAAACAGTCCACAGTTCCGAACAAGAGCTCGCCCCGCTCGGCACTGTTTCGTGCGCCCGCGACGGTATCGAGAACCCACTCGATCTTCGTCGCAGAGAAATAGCTGTCGGGCAGGAGGCCGGTCCTTTCTCGGATCGCCCGATCCAGACCTTGATCCGCGAGTTCCCGGCAGCGCGCCGCACCCCGCCGGTCCTGCCAGACGATGGCGGGATAAACCGGCCGGCCCGTCGACCGTTCCCAGACGATGGTCGTCTCGCGCTGGTTGGTGATGCCGATCGCGGCGACGGGCCCGGCCATGTCGAGGGCCGCGCGGGCGGTCGCGAGGGTCGTCTCCCAGATCTCCTCCGGGTCGTGCTCGACCCAGCCGTCCTTCGGGAAGTGCTGGGCGAACTCCTGCTGTGCGCGCGCGACAACAGACCCGTCCGGCCGGAAGGCCATCGCGCGGCTGCTGGTCGTACCCTGATCGATGGCGAGAAGGATGTCGGACATGGGCGCATGATGCGCGGGGCGGCTGACGCTGCCAAGGTCCCGATGGTGTGCCGCCCGTTCATTCCCGGCGCGGCTTGCACTAGGCTGCCCTTCTCTTCCTCCCCCAACCGGAGCGTCCGGTGAGCGACGACATACACGACCTTTTCATCGTCGGTGGCGGCATCATCGGCGCGGGCATCGCGCGGGACGCGGCCGGCCAGGGGCTGAAGGTTCTGCTGTGCGACGCGGGCGACCTGGGCGGGGCGACATCCTCGGCCTCCTCCAAGCTGATTCACGGCGGTCTCCGCTATCTGGAGCATGGCGAGTTCCGGCTCGTGCGCGACGCGCTGCGGGAGCGGGAAACCCTGCTCCGCATCGCGCCACATATCGTTTCCCCGATGCGCTTCGTCATGCCCCATGTGCCGGGCCTACGGCCCGCGTGGATGATCCGGCTGGGCGTCTTCCTCTACGACCATCTGGCCCGCCGCGGTCCCCTGCGCGGCAGCCGCGGCCTGAACCTTCGGACGGCGCCTGAGGGCGCACCCCTGAAGGACACGATCCACAAAGGCTTTGCCTACAGCGACTGCTGGGTCGACGACGCCCGGCTCGTGATCCTGAACTGCCGCGACGCCGCCGACCGGGGCGCAGAGATCCTGCCGCGCACCCCCTGCACGAGCGCCCGCCAGGAGGATGGCCTGTGGGAGGCGACGCTCGAGGACGGCCGCACGATCCGGGCCCGGGCCCTCGTCAACGCGACAGGTCCCTGGGCGGGAGATGTGGACCGGGCCGTACTGGGAGCGCAAGATGCGAGCCACGTCCGCCGGGTGAAAGGCAGCCATATCGTGGTCGACCGGCTCTACGACGGCGACCATGCCTATATCCTGCAGAACCCCGACCGCCGCGTCGTTTTCGCCATCCCCTACGAGGGCCGTTTCACGATGATCGGGACGACCGAGGAAGCCTTCGACGGCAACCCGCGCGACGCCGCGATCTCGGCCGACGAAACGGCTTATCTGCTCGACACGGTCGCGCGTTTCTTCAAATCGCCGGCCAGCGAGGACGCGATCCGCTGGCGCTTCGCCGGCGTCCGCCCGCTCTACGACGACGGAACCTCGAACGCCTCGGCCGTGACGCGCGACTACGTCTTCGATCTCGTGGCCGAAGAGGGATCGGCGCCCCGCCTCTCGATTGTCGGCGGGAAGCTCACGACCTACCGGAAGCTCGCCGACCACGCGCTCTCGCTGCTCCTGCCGAAGCTCGGCCGGCACCACGAGAGCTGGACCGCCGACGCACCGCTGCCCGGCGGCGATATTGCCGATGCCGACTTTGCAGCCTTTCGCGCCGAGTTGGGCGCGCGCCGCCCCGCGCTGCCCGCAGCCCTCCTCGACCGGTTCGCCCACGCCTATGGCAGCAGGATCGACGGCCTGCTGGGCGACGCGCGCGACATCGCCGATCTGGGCGAAGACTTCGGCGCCGGACTGCACCGGCGGGAGGTCGACTTCCTGCGCGAGACCGAATGGGCGACGTCGGCCGAGGACATCCTGTGGCGGCGGACCAAGCTGGGCCTGCATATCGGGGACGAGGGGATGGAGCGACTTGCAGCCTATCTAGACGGAGACATCAGCTCCCCCTGAGGTGCCCGCATCGTTCGACAGCTTCAAGATGAGGGCGGGCCACGAAAGGCCGACCGCGCGCGTGAGTTCTCCTTCGAGGGCCGCTGCGCGTCCGCCTCAGGATGATCCGGGGCCAATGTGATACCCCGGAGGGGGCGCAACGGAGATCCGGATCGATGCGTCGAGGCGAACACCGCCGCCTCACGGTCATTTCAACCGAAGTTAATGTTCCGCATCGGCGGGAGGCTCTAGCTTCCGGGGCATGAAAGCCCTCAATGCCATATTCGCCGCCTCTCTCCTCCTCGGCCTCGCACCCACGTCCGCGGCCACCGCAAAGGACGCCGATCTCTGGCGCGTCTGGCTCGCCCATGACGCGAAATCGAGCGCGCGGATCGACCATTCGGCCTGGACAGCCTTTTTGAGAGCTTATCTGCGGTCGGGACCGGATCGCGTGACCCGGGTGGCCTATGGCCGGGTGACCGCCGCGGACAAGGCGGCGCTGGCCGCCTATCTCGACCGTTTGTCGAACGTCGCCATATCGCGGCACGCCCGGCCGGTGCAGCTCGCCTACTGGATCAACCTCTATAACGCGCTGACGGTGAAGGTCGTGCTCGACCGCTGGCCGGTGAAGAGCATCCGCGACATCTCGATTTCGCCCGGCCTTTTCGCACGCGGGCCGTGGGGCAAGAAGCTGATCGCGGTCGAGGGTCGCGCGCTGTCGCTCGACGATATCGAACACCGCATCCTGCGCCCGATCTGGCGCGACCCGCGCATCCACTATGCCGTGAACTGCGCCTCGATCGGTTGCCCGAACCTGGCCGCCGTCGCCTACACGGCGGACAACGCGGATCGCCTCCTGAGCGGCGGCGCGGTCGCCTATATCAACCATCCGCGCGGCGTGCAGGTTTCTGGCAACCGGCTGGTCGTCTCGCGCATCTATCGCTGGTTCCGGGCGGATTTCGGCGGCTCGGAGGCGGCCGTGATCGCACACCTCAAGCGCTACGCGAAGCAGCCGCTCCGCGCGAAGCTGGAGGGGCGGCGGGAGATCGACGGCTACCGCTACGACTGGTCGATCAACGCCGCCCGCTGAGGCTCAGATGCGCAGAAGACGCTCGGCATTGCCGTGCAGGATCTTCGCCTTGTCCTCGCCGTTCAGCATCAGGCCCTCCATCCATTTCGGGCCGGGTTCGTTGGGCACGAAGGGATAGTCGACAGCGAACAGGACCCGGTCGATCCCCATCTCCTGGATGCAGAGGAGGAGGGCGGGGTCGGAGAAAAAGCCCGAGGTCGTGACATAGAAGTGCGAGGTGAAGGCGTCGCGGAAGGCGACCCCGTCATTCTTGTTGCCCGGCCGGTTTAGTGCCAGGTCGATCCGCCACATCAGGAAGGGCAGGGTCTCGCCCAAATGACCGAGCATGATCTTGACGTCGGGATACTCGTCGAGCACGCCCGACAGGACGATCCGGATACCGGCCGTCGCCGTCTCCATCGTGAAACCCCAGCCCGCGGTGAGAAAGCCGGGATAGTCGGCCGCGTAGGGCTGGAGATAGGCCTCGATCACCTTGGGGTTCGGCGTGGCGGGATGGATATAGAGCGGCACGTCGAGCGCCTGGGCCCGCTCGAAAATCGGCCAGAACTTGCGGTCGTCGATGAACTGGTCGCCCCCGGTGAGGCCGTGGATCATCGCGCCCACGAAGCCGTGCTTGTCGACGCAGCGCTCCAACTCATCGGCCGAGGCCTTGG
>CAYGKX010000128.1:0-7490 GCA_964350225.1 uncultured Rhodospirillaceae bacterium
GCGCCGGGACGCGCCTGGCGCTGACGGACGAGCAGGCGGAGCGGGCTCTGTACCTGGTCTCGGGTGGTCTCGAGATTGACGACCGCGCGATCGAACCCGGCACGATGGCGGTTCTCGTCGATGGAACCGACCCGGAGATCGTCGCGACCGAAGACTGCCACGCGGTCCTTGCCGGCGGGGCCCCCATGGACGGCCCGCGTCACCTTTGGTGGAATTTCGTGTCCAGTTCCAAGGAACGGATCGAACAGGCGAAAGCCGATTGGCGCGAGAGCCGGTTCGACCGGGTGCCGGGCGATACGGAATTCATTCCGTTGCCCGACTAGTCCTGGCCCAGCAACGATCCGGCCCGGAAGCGTCGAGAAGGGAGGACGGCCCGGGAATGCCGGGCCGCTCCCTCTCGACGACGGTCAGCGTAGCCTGATCTGTACGCCCGATGCGGCGATCTTCGCGGCGAGACCGGCGCTGGTCTCGCGCACCTCGATGATCACACCCTTGGCATTCTGCAGGGTCGCGATGCCGGCACCGCCCCCCAGGGTCGCGCCCGCGCCGCCGGCCGCATATGTGCCCTCGATGTCGCGCACGTTGCGGACGTTGTAGACGGTGCCGTAGGCGGAGATCGATTCGACCCCGATCACGCCCGCCTTCAGCATGCGGACCCGGATGCGGTAGGCCTTGCCATTGTTCAGCTTGACGGTGCCGTAGCCCCATTCATAGCCGAACAGGAAGCCGATCGACTTGGTGTTGAAGGAGATCGTTCCCGAGCGCCACTTCTTCTGCGCGTCGACGGAGGGGCCGGATGCGACCACGAGCCCGACCGCGAGGAAAAGGGCGGCGACTGTCCTGGTGAAGCGCAAATTCTTGGCGAAGCGCATGTCTTGGGTCTCCGATGTTATCTGTTCATTCTGGCTTCTAGCACGAGCGTAGGAGCAGGAGTGTTACGAACTCACAAAAGAACGCCCCACGCCCCATCCGGTTGCGGTCGGTCCGTCTTTCCGGGTCGTCCCTTGTTACGGCGGGCCGGCGACGGCCGTTTCCGGGGCGGCCGCGCCACAGGCGGCCGGAGCGGCGCGAAGTATGGTATCATCATTATGAAAAAGGCGTTTCGCAGCCGAAAGGGAGGCATCCATGCGGCCGAACTGCCTGTTCATCCATACCGTCACATTTTCGATTGCCCTGTTCCTGTCGGCCGCCGCCAGCGCCGATCTCGCCCGGGACCGGTCCGCCTGTCTGGACGCCATGGGGACGCCCGACGAACGTCTCGCCGCCTGCGGCCGTCTCGCCGCCAATGAAGCGGCGAGCAGAGAGGAGCGGCGCGAGGCCTATTATCGGCGGGGTCTCCTCAACTATGCCCGCCGGAAATATCGGGAGGCTGTCGCCGACCTGGATGCGGCCGAAAAGCTGGGCATGGACGCGGAACTGCTCTATCGCCGCCGGGGGTATTCCCAGTCGCGTCTGAAACGCTGGCAGGCGGCCATTGCCGACTACACGGCGGCGATCGAGCGAAACCCCAAGCATGCCTGGACCTACTACGCGCGGGCTTTTTCCCATAGCCGGCTCCGGCAATACGACCTGGCGAAGGCCGATCTCGACCGTGCCGTCGCCCTGTCGCCGCGCAACACGGTGTATCTCGAAAGCCGCGGGCGCCTGTTCCTTCGGCTCAAGGACGACACGAGGGCGCTGGCGGATTTCGACCGGATGCTCCGGTTGCGGCCGCGCTACGCCCGCGGCTATCTCCGCCGCGGGCGGGTGCATGAGCGGTTGAAGAACCGGGCCGGGGCGATCCACGACTACCGGATGGCGGGCCTCCTCGACCCGAACATCAGGGTCGCCGCGCCCCTTCTGAAACGGGTGGTCGGCAAGGTCCCGGCGCCTCCGGGCGGAGCGTTGCCCTTCGCTGCCCCGGAGAAGGGTCGCCGATACCTTTATGTCCAGTTGCAGACCACGGCCGCCGCCCGGAAGTCGGAGATGGAAGAGTCCATCGACGCGCTGGCGGGTTGGTTCAAGCGCAAGAAGCTGCCGCTGCCCAAGAGAGTGTCGTTTCTGGAGCGGCGGATCAAGGGCACGGAGGACCGGACCGTCGAGGTGCGGGTGCGCATCCTGCACCGGACCCGCCGCCAGCGGCGGATCCCGCCCCAGACGGTTCGCTATTACCGCGCGCTGTGGCCCACCCTGCTCCCGACGGGACGGGGCCCCGAGTTCGACGTCGACTATCCAGCCGCCGCCCTCGACAAGCTGTGGCCGCTCGAGGTCGGCAAGAAGGCGGCCGGCGAGGGCACGGTCTTCATTCTCTGTCCGAAGACGCTCAATTTCGGGGCCGCGATGATCGGCTGCAAGAAGGACACCCCCGATCAGAAGATCCGGGTCGGTACCGTCACATGGACGGCGGCTGTCGTGAAATGGGAAACGGTGACGGTGCCGGCCGGCGTCATCCCGGCGATCGTCGTCAGTTATCGGGAAACGCAGGCGTTGAAGATCCTGAACAAGAGCCGGACGGAAAAGGCGCTGGTCTATTTCTGGTACGCTCCGGGGCAGCGGTGGTGGGTGCGGCGGACGGGACTGCGCGGCAAGGAAGTCTCGATTGTGGAGCTCATGTCGGTCGACTAGCCGAACCGGACCTGCACACAATGCGATGGAGGCGGGAGCGCCCGATCGCATCCGGCAACGCTCGGGGGCGCCCAGGGCCGGACGACGCAGGACGAAAACGCTCGGCCGAGGAGGGGCAGCCGTGGTCTGGGTCTATATCTTCATTCCGGTCCTCGCAGCGGCGCTGGGCGCGGCCCTGGCCGCATACCGCCCGCCGGGGCCGAAACTCACCAGCAGCATCCAGCATCTCGCGGCCGGCGTGGTCTTCGCCGCCGCGGCGGGGGAACTTCTGCCGGCGATCAAGGAGGAGAACACGGCGCTGCCCGTCATCCTGGGCGGCGGGGCCGGCATCTTCGTCATGCTCTTCGTCCGCTGGCTGGGCGAGAAGGCGACCGGGCCGATCGCCCTCATCACGATGGTCGGGGTCGACATCCTGATCGACGGGCTGGTGCTCGGCATCGGCTTCGCCTCCGGCGGCAACGCGGGCCTCGTCCTGACTGTCGCCCTGACCCTGGAAATCCTCTTCCTCGGCCTGGCCGTCGCGGCGGCGATGAGTGGCGGGGAGGCGGAGACGGACGACGGCGCCGGCAAGGCCAGGGCCTACAGTCCCGGCGCCATCATCGGCGTGACGACGGCCCTCGCCCTCCTTCTGCCCATCGGCGCCGTCATCGGCCTGCCCGCGGGCGGCCTGCCGGCCCCCTGGCTCGCCGGCTTCTTTTCCTTCGGCCTCATCGCGCTCCTCTATCTCGTGACCGAGGAACTGCTCGTCGAGGCGCACGAGGACGGGGCGGACACGCCGTTCGCAACGGCCATGTTCTTCGTCGGCTTCCTGGGCCTGATCCTGATTGAGGAAGCGCTGGGGTAGGAATTCAACAATCTCAGGAGGGGAGGGGGACGGCGGGACTACCCCGTGAATCGCACCTCGATCCCGTCCCAGTTGCCGTCGTAATCCGCGACGCGCGCCGCGTTCTCCAGCGCCGCCCGGGTTGGGCGGAAGGGCAGGCGGCTTTCGAACATGATGGCGAGGGTCTCGTCGCGCTGGGGGGCGAGATCGGCGTTGCTCGCGCGCTCGAAGATCTCCGGGTCGGG
This sequence comes from uncultured Rhodospirillaceae bacterium, assembly GCA_964350225.1. GTDB lineage: Bacteria > Pseudomonadota > Alphaproteobacteria > Bin65 > Bin65 > CAYGKX01. The sequence continues at coordinate 3,673 of CAYGKX010000128.1, forward strand.
TCCGTGGGCGGCGTGGCAATTGTGCAGGTGGAAGCTGCCCGGCGGGAAACCCTTGGCGCGCGCCTCCGGGCTGCCCTGGATGGCGGCGACGAATTCGCTCATCACGTTCCGGTGGAACCAGGGCGGGCGGAAGGTGTCGTCGGCGACCAGCCAGCGCGGCGGGAAGATCACGAAGTCCAGGTTCGCCACCCCCGGCTGGCCGGACGGCGAGGTCAGGACCGTGAAGATCGAGGGGTCGGCATGGTCGTATGTCACGGTGTTGAGCGCCATGAAGCGCGCGAGATCGTATTTGTAGGGCGCGAGGTTGCCGTGCCAGGCGACGACGTCGAACGGCGACCGGTCGAGGGTCGTCTCCCAGAAGCTGCCGCAGTGTTTGACGAACAGCCGGACGGATTCGGCCCTGTCTTCGTAGGCCGCGACCGGCGTCTGGAAGTCCCGGGCGTTGGCCAGTCCATTGGCGCCGATCGGCCCGAGATCGGGCAGGCGCAGGTGATTGCCGTAATTCTCGCCGACGAAACCGCGCGCGGTCCCGTCCATCGGATCAACCCGGAAGCGGACGGCCCGCGGCACGACGGCGATCTCGCCGGGCGCCACGGTCAGCCGGCCCATTTCCGTCACCAGCGACAGGCGGCCCTCCTGCGGCGCGATCAGCACCTCCCCGTCCAGGTTGGCGATCGCCGTCCCCGCCATCGGGCGGTTGGCGACATAGACATGGATGGCGCATCCGACCCGGCCTTCCGCGTCGCCGTTGGCCATCGTCGTCGAAAGGCCGGACAGAAAGTCGGTCGGCGCGTCCGGTATCGCCCAGGGCCCCCAGCGGTAGCGGTTGGGATCCGGCGGGTCGGCCAGAGGCGCGGTCGCCCAGGTCGGGTGCCCGGTCCGCGTCAGTGCCTTGTGGGGTGTCGACGGGCGGATGCGGTAGAGCCAGCTCCGCCGGTTCTCCGCGCGCGGCGCGGTGAAGGCGGTGCCGCTCAGTTGCTCGGCATACAGGCCATAGGGCACCTTCTGGGGCGAGTTGCGGCCAACCGGCAGCGCGCCGGGCAGGGCCTCGGTCTCGAATTCGCCGCCGAAGCCCGTCATGTAGCGCAACTCGTCCGCCGCCGCCCGCGCACCCGTTCCGGCGCCTTCGGGCAGCCGCACGATCCGCTCGCGGCCCTCGTTCATACGGATCATCTGCTCCTCCCGTCGCTTGATGACGGCAAGTCTACGCCTTTCGGGCGCGATCCGGGAACTACCCCTCCGACGCGCCGATGAATTTCATCACCGCCGGGGTCAGCTTCTCGACAATTACACCGACACCCTTCCTGTTCGGATGAATGCCGTCGGGCTGGTTCAGGTCCTTGCGCAGGGCGACCCCCTCCAGAATGAAGGGATACAGGGCGACCCCGTGCTTCGCCGCCAGCTCCGGGAAAATGGCGTTGAACTCCTTCTCGTAGCGCTTGCCCAGGTTCGGCGGCGCATACATGCCGGCGATCATGACCTTCACGCCCCTTGCCTTCAGTTGGGTAATGATGGCGTCGAGGTTTGCGCGGGTCTCCTTGGGGTCCAGGCCGCGCAGCCCGTCGTTCCCGCCCAGTTCCACGATCACGTAGTCGGGCTTCGAGGCCAGCGCCCAGCCGAGCCGCTTTCGTCCGCCGGCCGTCGTGTCGCCGGAGATGCCGCTGTTCACGATCCGGACATCGACCCCCTTGGCCCGCAGCGCCGCCTCCAGCCGCGCGGGAAAGCTCTCCTCGGCCGGGAGCCCGTAGCCCGCGGCGATGCTGTCCCCGAGGACGAGGATTTTCTTGGCGGCGGCATGCGCCGGTCCGGCGAACAGGCTCCAGCCCAATGGGCCTCCGGCGACCAGAGTTCCGATGGCCAGAATTCCCAAGAAATGCCGCATTCGCTTGTACAGTCGGCCGCTTAGTCCATATCTCATGTCTTCGGTCCGGTGGTGTCACGGGGCCAGCGATCACTTAGGTAGGCGTCTCGATGGCCGATTTCCAGCAACCCGACGCACCCGCCGGCGCCGAGACCGGGCCGATCGTCCATCTGGACGACGTCCACCTCAAGCTGCCGAGCCTCGCCGGCGAGGTCCATATCCTGCGCGGGCTGGAGCTGGAAGTGGGCCGCGGCGAGACGGCGGCCATCGTCGGCCCGTCCGGCTCCGGCAAGTCGACCATGATGATGGTCATGGCCGGGCTGGAGCGGCCGAGCTCCGGCCGGGTCGTCGTCGACGGCACCGACCTCTCGAAGCTGGGGGAGGACGCGCTCGCGCTTTTTCGCCGCGACCGGATCGGCATCGTCTTCCAGAATTTTCACCTCGTCCCGACCATGACCGCGCTGGAGAATGTCGCCATGCCGCTGGAATTCGGCGGCCGGCGCGACGCCTTCGACCGGGCGCGGGAGGGGCTCAAGGCGGTCGGCCTCGAACACCGGCTGACCCACTATCCCGCCCAGCTTTCGGGTGGGGAGCAGCAACGCGGGGCCCTCGCCCGTGCCTGCGCGCCGGGGCCGAAACTTCTCCTCGCCGACGAGCCGACCGGGAACCTCGACGGCGACACGGGGACGGCGGTGATGGACCTTCTCTTCGCGCTCCATGACAGCATGGACACGACCCTGCTTCTGATCACCCACGACATGAACCTGGCCAAGAAATGCGGCCGGACGATCCGCATGGCGGACGGGCGCATCTCCGAAGCGGCCGGCAGCGGCGGAACCACGGACATGCGGGCGACCGCATGAGCGGTTGGGCGCTCGCCTTCCGGATGGCCCGGCGCGAGATGCGCGGCGGGCTCAGGGGCTTCCGCATCTTCCTCGCCTGCCTCGCGCTCGGCGTGGCCGCGATCGCGGCCATCGGCTCGCTCTCGTCCGGCGTGAAGGATAGCCTGCAGCGCGACGCGCGGAAGCTGCTGGGCGGCGACGTCGAGGCGCGGGTCATTCATCGCCCGGCAAGTGCGGCGCCGCTGGAATGGCTGCGCCGCCAGGGGACGGTCGCGACGGTGATCGAACTGCGCGCCATGGCCTACCGGGCCGACGGCAAGCGGCCGGACGGCGCGCGGGACCGCCTCCTCATCGAACTCAAGGCAGTCGACGGCGCCTATCCGCTATATGGCGAGGTGGAGGCGCGCAAGGGGAACCTCGGCCCGGACGGCGTCCGGGCCCGCCTCGCACCGTCCGGCGGCAAGCCCAACGTGCTGGTCGATCCGATGGTCCTCGCCCGGATGGGTCTCGAGGTCGGCGACGACCTCAAGATCGGCGACGCGACTGTCCGCATCGGCGGAGTGATCGAACGGGAGCCGGACCGGTCGACCGGCCTCTTCACCCTGGGGCCGCGGGTGCTCGCGTCGGAAGCGGCACTGAAGGCCACCGGTCTCCTCCGGCCGGGCAGCCTGGTTTATTACCGCTACCGGGTGAAGCTGCCGCCGGGCAGCGACGCACTCGGCTTCGTCCGGCGGATCAACGCTGCCTTCCCCGACGAAGGCTGGCGCGTCCGTGCGCTGACCCAGGCGGCGCCGGGCATGAACCGCTTCATCGACCAGATGACGCTCTACCTGACCCTTGTCGGGCTGACCGCGCTTCTGGTCGGCGGGATGGGGATCGCGAACGGCGTACGCGCCTATCTCGACGGGCGGACGGCGACCATCGCCACCTTCAAGTGCGTCGGCGCGCCGGCGGCGCTCGTCTTCCGCATCTATCTGATCCAGGTGATGGCCCTCGCGGCGATCGGCGTCGCCGCCGGGCTCGTGCTGGGCGCATTGCTGCCCATCGGGCTTATCGGCCTGCTTGAGGACGTCCTGCCGGTCCGCGTGTCGCTCGGGCTCTATCCGCTGCCGCTG
>CAYGKX010000128.1:7500-8924 GCA_964350225.1 uncultured Rhodospirillaceae bacterium
GCTGGAGTAACTGTTTTTGCTTTCTGGCTGCCACTTCTGCTGCCGCTGCTTCTGGCCGCCACATTCGGGTTTCTGACGGCGCTCGCCTTCTCGCTCTGGGCCGTCGCCCGCGCGCGGGAAGTGCCGCCCGCCACACTCTTCCGGCAGGCGATCGCACCCTCGGGCGGACGGCCGCGGGCCATCTATATCGTCCTGACCGGCCTCCTCTTCGCCATCCTCGCGGGCCTCGCCATCGGCACGGCGGTGGACAAGATGATGGCGGCGATCTTTGTCGGCGCCGCCGCCGTGACCTTCATTGTCTTCCGGGGGGTTGCCTGGCTGATCGAATGGCTCGCCGGGCGGCTGTCGGCTCCTGGCGGCCGGCCGCTCGGCCGACCCGGTTTGCGGCTCGCGCTCGCCAACCTGCACCGCCCCGGCGCGCCGACGACCAGTGTGGTCCTGTCCCTCGGCCTCGGGGTGACCGTCCTCGTGGCCATCGCGCTCATCCAGGGCAACCTGTCCAACCAGGTCGCCCGGCAGCTTCCCGCCAAGGCGCCCAGCTTTTTCTTCATCGACATCCAGCCCGACCAGGTGAAGGCGTTCGATGCCGCCGTCCGCTCGATTGCGGGCGCCCACGGATTGCAGCGCAGCCCCATGGTGCGGGCGCGTATCGCGAAGCTGAACGGCGTCCCGGTGCGTCAGGCCAAGGTCGCGAAGGAGGTCCGCTGGGCAACCCGGAACGAACGCGGCCTGACCTATTCCGCGACCCCGCCGGAGAACGCCAGGATCGTCGAGGGCCGGTGGTGGCCGGCGAACTACGAGGGTCCGGCGATCATCTCCTTCGACAAGCGGCTGGCCGATGGCATGGGCCTGAAGCTGGGTGACACCATCACCTTCAACGTCCTGGGCCGCGACATCACGGCGAAGATCGCCAACCTCAGGGAAATCCGCTGGCGCACCCTCTCGGTCAACTTCACCGTCATCTTCGCGCCCGGCACCCTGGAGGCCGCGCCCCACAGCCATATCGCCGCCGTACACGTTCCACCGGACAAGGAACTGGCGCTGGTTCGCGCGGTGACCGACAAGCTGCCGAACGTCTCCGCCATCCGGGTGCGCGACGCCCTCGACACGGCGGCGACGGTCCTCGGCAATATCGGCTTCGCCGTGCGCATCACCGCGGGGGTGACCCTCGCCGCGGGGCTTCTGGTGCTCGCCGGCGCGGTCGCGGCGGGGCATGGGCGCCGGGTCTACGACGCGGTGGTCCTCAAGGTCGTCGGCGCGACGCGCGGGCGGGTGCTCCGCACCTTCCTTCTCGAACACGGGCTTCTTGGTCTTGCCACGTCGGTCATCGCGGCCCTGCTCGGCACGCTGACGGCCTATCTGGTATTGACCCTGGCCATGAGGGCCGAGTGGGAATTCCTGCCCGGTGTGACGATTCTGACCGC
>CAYGKX010000128.1:8934-10045 GCA_964350225.1 uncultured Rhodospirillaceae bacterium
TTCATCGGCACCTGGCGGGCGATGGGACAGAAGCCGGCGCCACTTCTTCGCAACGAATGATGCGATTTTGCCGCAATTCGCGTATATAGGACGCCGTCAGAGATTGAATTCGGCCCCCGCCGTCACAAGATAGACGTCGGGGTTACAGGACCAACGGATAAGGGCGATTCACACATGGAACCGCGCACTCAGGGGAGCATGTACGGCAGGACGGGCGTGGCCACACAGGCCGAAATCGACGCCGGCCTGCGCCAATACATGCTCAAAGTCTACAACTACATGACCATCGGCATGCTGCTGACGGCTGTGGTTGCACTGGCCGTCACGCAGGTGCCGGCGATCTCGCAGATCTTCTACAAGACCGTGCAGGTCGGCGCCTACACGGCCACCCAGCTGACCATCCTGGGCTGGATCGCGCTGTTCGCGCCGCTGGTCATGGTGTTCTTCCTGTCGGCACGCATCCACAAGATGTCCGCATCGGCCGCGCAGACGACCTTCTGGGTCTATGCGGGTCTGGTGGGCCTCTCGCTCGCGCCGATCCTGGCCGTCTACACGGGCATGAGCGTTGCGAAGGTCTTCTTCATGACCGCCGGCATGTTCGGCGCCATGAGCCTCTATGGCTACACGACCAAGCGCGACCTCTCGAAGATGGGCTCGTTCCTCTTCATGGGCCTGATCGGCATCGTCATCGCGATGGTGGTCAACATCTTCCTGAAGAGCCCGGCGCTCCACTTCGCCATCTCGGTCATCGGCGTGCTGATCTTCGTCGGCCTAACGGCCTTCGACACGCAGAAGATCAAGGAGATGTACAACCAGGTCGACGACAGCGAGATGATGGGCAAGAAGGCCATCATGGGCGCGCTGACGCTGTATCTGGACTTCCTCAACATGTTCATCTTCCTGCTGATGCTGTTCGGCAATCGCGAATAGCGGCGGAAAGAGCTTCGAACGCGAAACGCCCGGGCCTTGGCCCGGGCGTTTTCTTTTTCGGGTGGCGGCTCGAAGGCCGCTCCATTTTCTCCCTCTCCCTCAAGGGGGAGGATCTCCTACCTTTTCGAATCCGCCAGGGCCTGGCTGTCGGAATACATGGTGCGGACATTGAGGACCGCCT
>CAYGKX010000129.1:0-2320 GCA_964350225.1 uncultured Rhodospirillaceae bacterium
CCGATCTGCATGGCGTCCTGTGGGAAGGCCGACCGCAGCCGCTCGACGCCCGCCAGGCCGCCTATGTCCAGGACACGCCGCACCGCACGCTCCAGGAAGCGATCGCGGGCGCAGACATCTTCCTGGGCCTCAGCGCCCCCAATGTACTCACGGCGGAGATGCTGGGCACCATGGCGGAGCGGCCGCTGGTCATGGCCCTCGCCAATCCGGTGCCGGAGATCCTGCCGGACGCCGCCCGGGCCGCCCGCGCGGACGCGGTCATCGCAACCGGGCGGTCCGACTTCCCGAACCAGGTCAACAACGTCCTCTGCTTTCCTTTCATCTTCCGGGGGGCGCTCGACGTCGGTGCGACCACGATCAACGACGAGATGGCGATCGCCTGCGTCGATGCGCTCGCCGCGCTTGCCCGGGCGGAGATGTCCGACGTCGTCGCCGCCGCCTATGGCGGGGAGGTGCCATCCTTCGGCCCGGACTACCTGATCCCCAAGCCTTTCGACCCGCGGCTGATCTCGACCCTGGCGCCCGCGGTCGCGAAGGCGGCAATGGACAGCGGCGTCGCGACCCGACCGATCGCGGACCTCGACGCCTATCAGGAAAAGCTCGACCAGTTCGTCTTCCGGTCAGGTCTCGTCATGAAGCCGGTCTTCGACGCGGCCAAGCGCGACCCGCGCCGGGTCGTCTTCGCCGAGGGCGAGGAGGAGCGGGTGCTGCAGGCGGTGCAGGTCGTCCTCGACGAGGGGATCGCACAACCCATCCTGATCGGCCGGCCCAGCGTCGTCGAACGCCGGCTCAAGCTCCTCGGCCTGCGCATCCGCCCCGGCGAGCATTTCGAGCTGATCGACCCGACGAGCGATTCGCGCTATCGCGAATACTGGGGCTCCTACCACGAGATCATGGCGCGCAACGGCGTCTCGCCGGACGAGGCGCGCCGGGTCGTGCGCACCAACACGACCGTCATCGCCGCCCTCATGCTGCGTAAGGCCGCCGCCGACGCCATGATCTGCGGAACCATTGGGCGCTACGACCGGCATCTCGAACATGTGCTGGACATTGTCGGCGTGGCAGAGGGCGCGCATGATGTATCCGCCCTCCAGGCACTGGTCCTGTCCAAAGGCACCTATTTCGTCTGCGACACACAGGTGAGCCTGGAGCCGTCTGAGAACGAACTCGTCGAGATGACCCTGCTGGCGGCGGAACAGGTCCGGCGATTCGGGATCGAGCCCAAGGTCGCGCTCCTGTCGCAATCCGACTTCGGTTCTTCCAAGGCATCGCAGGCCCGAAAGATGCGGCGGGCGGTCGAGTTGATCCGCGAACGGGCGCCGGGCCTGGCGATCGATGGCGAGATGAAGGCGGATGCGGCACTGTCTCAGGCGATCCGGGACCGGATCTTCCCCGGCGCCCAGCTGGAAGGGGCGGCGAACCTTCTGATCATGCCGAACCTCGACGCGGCGAACATTGCGTTCAACGCGCTCAAGGTCCTTGGCGACGGGATCGCCGTCGGTCCGATGCTGATCGGCTCGGCGGCGGCCGCCCATATCCTGACGCCCTCCGTGACCGTCAGGGGCATCATCAACATGACAGCGATCGCGGCCGTCGACGCGCAGTCCCGCGGCCCGGCCGTGGATTAGGCCGCGCCATGGCCGAGCCCGCGACCGTCACCGATACGCCCGATATCGAGGCACCGCCGACTGCGGAGGCCCTGTATGGCCTGCGCCCGGCGCTTGTCCAGGCCGTGGTCGATGCCGCCCGCGATGGCGACGGCAAGGCGGTCCGCCGCCTGATCCACCCGCTGCATTTCACCGACGTCGCCGACCTTCTCGAGCGGCTGCGGCCGGAGGACCGGCATCTCGTCGTCGAGTTCACCCGCCGGACCCTGCCGCCGGAAACCCTGACGGAACTGGACGAGACGATCCGGGAGGAGGTGCTCGACCAGCTTGAGCCCAAGAATATCGCGGCCGCCTTCCGCGAGCTCGAAACGGACGACGCGATCGAGCTGGTCGAGGATCTCGACGACGCGGCGCAGCGCGAAATCCTTGACGCCGTCGACGCCGAGGACAGGGTCCTCATCGAGGAGGGCCTCTCCTACCCGGAGGAAAGCGCGGGCCGCCTGATGCAGCGCGCCTATGCCTCGGTACCCCAGTCCTGGACGGTCGGCGAGACCATCGATTTCATGCGGGAAAGCGAGGACCTGCCGGACGACTTCTACGATCTGTTCGTGACAGACAGGTGGCGCAAGGTCCTGGGGCACGTGCCGCTGAACACGCTTCTTCGCACCCGCCGCCCGGTCCTCATCAAGCACATCATGCAGGAAGGGATCACC
>CAYGKX010000129.1:2330-2622 GCA_964350225.1 uncultured Rhodospirillaceae bacterium
CAGGAGGAGGTCGCGATTCTCTTCCGGAACCGGGACCTCGTTTCGGCGCCCGTGGTCGACGACGACGGGCGGCTGGTCGGCATGATCACCATTGACGACGTTGTCGACGTCATCGACGAGGAGGCGGAGGAGGACCTTCTGCGCCTGTCCGGCGTGACAGAGATCGACCTCTATCAGGCGACCCTGTCGACGACGAAATCGCGCTTCGGCTGGCTCGCGATCAACCTCGCCACCGCCATTGCCGCGTCGGTGGTCATCGGCTTCTTTGCGGACACGCTGCAGCAGGTCGTGG
>CAYGKX010000129.1:2632-9775 GCA_964350225.1 uncultured Rhodospirillaceae bacterium
ACACGGGGCAAGAGCTGCCGCTCTACCCGGCCAACACCTACGGCTTTTTGTCCGTCAACGTCGCCAATACCCGCGTGACGTTTCATGGCGATCATTTCGAGCTCTCGGAAGGCGTCGTGGCGCTCGCCGTACTCATGCCCATTGTCGCTTCCATGGGCGGCAATGCCGGCACCCAGACCCTGACGGTCGCCGTGCGGGCCATCGCCATGCGGGAACTCGCGGCGGGAACGCTCTGGCGCTTTGTCACCAAGGAACTGCTGGTCGGTGCCATCAACGGGTTTCTCTTCGCGATACTGATCGGCGCGATCGGCGGGCTATGGTTCGAGGACCCGATGATCGGAACGGTCATCGGCCTGGCCATGATCATCAACATGATTGTCGCGGGCTTTGCCGGCGCGGTCATTCCGCTCATCCTGGACAAGCAGGGCATCGATCCTGCCGTCGCGTCCTCCGTGATCCTGACCACCGTCACCGACATCGTCGGCTTCCTGGTTTTCCTGGGCCTGGCGACGATAATCATTCTCTAGTTCATCGTTTCGCAGCAGGAAGAGGACCTCATGGCCGGCCGCCGCATCGCCTTCGCAACCTGGCAGTTCGTCCGCCTCATGGTTCGGCTCGAGGAAAGCCGGCGCCAGAGCGGCGAACGCCGATCGCTCTACGACGCCTGGCGCGAGGACTGGGAAGTACTGGACGCGGAACTGGAAAAGCTGCGTCAGGACGATTTCGCGGCCTTCTCCGAGCTCATGATGGACCGGGAGGTGGTCTTCGAGAGTGTCCGCCCCCATCACGTCGAGACCGCCGCTCAGTTGCTGGTCGAGGTCGCGGACCAGCTGACCCGCGACCAGGCCAAGGCGCGCGGCAAGAAGAAGGACGACCTCAAATACGAGGAAACGGAACTCCGCGACCTCGCGAAGGCGCTCACCGGCAATTAGGATTTCAGATTCGCGGGTCCGTCACCGGGAGGCCCAGCGTGGCCCGTCCAAAATGCTGCGCCTGGATGTCCCAGGTGAGGGCGGCGTGCGCGGAAACGGCGTGCAGATCGCGCATCAGGCGCTGCGCCGGGTTCGAAAGGTCGAGGCCGCGCGCGCCGAGAAGGGGCCGGAGCGTCTCCATCGCCTCGACCGACAGGCTGACGGCGAAGGCCCAGTCGCGGCGATAGGCGGCGCGCCTCTCCAGCGGCGCGACCTCGCCGGCCCGTCCCATGCGGTCGATCTCCTCGCAGTCCCGGCGGAGGAGCGCCGAGGCCGCATCGATCCGGGCGGCCGCCTCGGCGAGGCGCACCTGCACAGTCGGCAGGTCGGCGACCGACCCGCCCGCGACGTTGGCTCGCCCGCGCATGCCGCCGGTCAGCCGGTCGAGGATGCCACGCGCCACGCCCGGCGCAATTGCCGCGGGGCCGACCGGGAAGGTAGCCATCAGCGGCAGGCGGTAGAGATACCCGTTGTTCGCGGCGCTCCCTGGCGTCGGGCCGCCCAGACAGGCCGCCGTGGCGATCGTGCGGTGCTCAGGCACGAAGACCTTGTCGAGGGAGATGCCGTTGCTGCCCGTACCCGCCAGCCCGGAGGACCGCCAGTCGTCCCGGATGGTGTAGTCGGCGCGCGGCACCAGCATGAAGCGATGCTCCGGCGGGCCATCGGGCCGGGGGACCATCACATTCAGGTTGTTCCAGGCGCAGTGATCCACACCGCTGGAGATGATCCAGTCGCCGTCGAGGACGAAGCCGCCGTCGACCGGCGTGCAGGTGCCGCCGGGCGTGAAGAAGGCGTTGGCGATAAGAAGGTCCGGACCGTTGCCCCAGACATCGTCCTGCGCCTCGGGCGGCATCATGCCGACGACCAGGGGGTGCTGGGTGAAGAAGAGGCCGCACCAGGCCGCCGCCCCGCAGGCACCGCCCAGGAGGTCGCCCAGATCCACCTGGAGTGCGAAGTCCAGTTCCATGCCGCCATGGCGGGTCGGAACATAGGCGCGGTGGATCCCCGTCGACATGAGCGCCTCGACGGACGCGTCGGGGAGGCGGCGGAGGGATTCTGCTTCCGCCGCGTGCTCGGACAGATCCGGCAGGATATTCGCGACGGCATCGAGGAGACGCGCGCGCTCCGGCGGCATCGCGGTGGGGAGATCGGCGTCAGGCATGTCGGGATACCGCTTTGTCTTCGCTGGAGAGGGGCGCGGCGCGGCGGAGGCGATCGATCACGCGCTGGACGGCGATGACGCCCTTGTCGGCCTGGATCGGCACGACGGGTGCGCCCGGGTTCTTGTCCATCACACGCTGCTGCGCCTCGATGATGCGGACGTCCTCGAGGATAACCTGGGTATTCTCCTCGACGGCCCGCGCGGTCTGCTCTGCGTCGCCAAGGGCGAAGTCCCGGGCCCAGCCGATCCAGAAATGCGCCGTCGTCTCTGTTTCGGGCGTGATCGGATTGATGACCATGATGGTGATTGCCCGCTCCGCATCGCTGAAGCGCGCGGTGATCTCGACGACCGACGGCGGCCGCCAGACGTAGCGGGAATCCCGGTCGATCGTGCCGGGAAAGTCGCCCCAGCGGGCGACAAAGGGGCCGGGGTCGACGTCGAAAACCCGACGCCGGCCGCGGACGACATCGCCCTCCGTTCCGACCTCCAGGTCGCTGGGTGCCTCGGCGCCCGCGGAGGAGCCGATCGAGGCCTTGTGGGTAAAGGCGACGTGGCTCAAATCCATCAAATTATCGACGAAGAGCTGGGCCGCCGCCGCGACGTGGAAGTATTTCTGGAAGCCCGCCCAGTCGCCGCCGTTGAAATAGGGCAGCGGTGGAATGCGTTGTGGGTCCGCGCGTTCCGGCGTGCCGATCCAGATCCAGATCCACCCGTCGCGTTCCGCGGCGGGATAGGCGCGCACGCAGGCGGTCGGGGGGATCGTCTTCTGTCCGGGAATGCGCACGCATCGCCCGTTCCCATCGAAACGCAGCCCGTGATAGCCGCACTGCAGGCTGCCGTCGACGACGTCGCCCAAGGACAGGGGGGCATGCCGGTGGGCACACCGGTCCTCGAGCGCGGCGATACGGCCGTCCGCTGTGCGAAAGAAAACGATGTCCTCACCGCAGATGGTGCGGGCGAAGGGTTCCGCCCCGACATCCGCTGCCAGCGCGGCAGCATACCACTGGTCCCGAAGATAGGGCATCCGGCGTTTCACTCCCGATTTTCCTGGCACGGTAGCATGGAGGGGACGCAGGGCGAGATCATCAAGAGCCGTGTTCGCGGGGCGGACATGCGCCGCGACCGGCGCCGGGTAACTTGACCGGTCGCGGGTGCCCGCCTACACCTACGTTGACGTAAACGTAAAGGGTGCCGGCATGGCGAAGCGCATCGAGACGCACCGCGGCAGCGTTTTCCCGTGGGAGTGCGATTTCAACGGTCACATGAATGTCCGCTTCTTCGTCGGCAAGTTCGACGAGGGAACCTGGAATCTCTGCACCCAGCTGGGCATGGGACGCGAGTACATGGTCGAGCGGCGTCGCGGTTCCATGTCCGTGGAGCAGAATGTCCGCTACAAGCGCGAGATGATGGTCGGCGACGCCCTCTACGTGGAGAGCTGGCTGAGCGATGTCGCGGAGAAGCGCTTTCGTCTCCATCACGCCATGTACAATCAGGCGACCGGCGTTCTGTCGGCGGAGATGGACATCGTTGCCATCCATGTCGATCTTGAGAAGCGCAAGGCCTGTCCGTTGCCCGATGACATCCGGGCCGTCATGCTGGACTGGGCGGAGGCAGGAGCGTGAGCGCGGATACGGCGGACAGGACCTTCAGCATCGCCGAACTCGCCCGGGAATTCGACGTCACAACCCGGACCATCCGCTTTTACGAGGACCAGGGGCTGATCAAGCCAGGACGGCGCGGGCAGACCCGGATCTACCGCCAGCGGGACCGGACGCGCCTCAAGCTCATCCTGCGCGGCAAGCGCCTCGGCTTCTCGCTGCAGGAGATCGCGGACATCATCGGGCTTTATGACGAGGCGCCGGGCGAGGTGGGGCAGCTCAACTATTTTCTCGAACGGATCAAGGACCGACGCGCGATCCTCGAGCAGCAGCGTGAGGACATCGAGATCACGCTTTCCGACCTGGCCGTCGTCGAGCGCAACTGCCGGCGGCGCCTGAAGGATTTGAAGACCGTCACTCCGTCCGCCTCTCCAAGAGACTGACGGCAAGCCGCATCGGTCATGGCCCGGCGACCCCTTGTCTCCAAGATATGACGTTTACGTTAACGTCAACTTGTGATAGTTTCAGGCCTAATCGGAGTGTGGAGTGTGCGCCCGGAGATGTGCCGTGCGGATGCCGTCTTCCCAGGGAGGCCTCCCCGTCCGGCCGAGAGATCTTTCCTGGTTCTGTCCGCTGCACCAGCCCAGGGCCTGCCTGGATTATTCGGGAAAGTGGAACATGTCCTTCGAACCTCAGGCCCCGGACTATGATACGCTCGTCCCGGCGAGTTATGCCCGGCAGGGCTTCATGGCGTTGCTGGGGGCGGAATTGACGGCTGTCGCGCCGGGATATTGCGAACTGCGGCTGGAACACCGCCCGGAAGTGACGCAGCAGCACGGGTTCGTCCATGGCGGGGCTCTCGCGACCTTGGTGGACACGGCTGCCGGCTATGCCGCCTTCAGCCTCATGCCGTCCGACGCGGCGCCGCTGACGGTCGAGTACAAACTGAACCTGCTCAGGCCGGGGAAGGGTGTGGAGATGGTGGCGAGGGCGCGGGTGATCAAGCCGGGCCGCACCCTGAACGTGGTCCAGGCGGACGTGTACGGGGTCGACGCGGACGGAGACGAGACCCATTGCGTCACCTCCCTCCAGACCCTGATGACCATGTCCGGCTGGAACGACGCGGAACGGCGCGCCTGACACCGCGCTGGCAGTGCGGGTGGCGACACGGCGGGCGGCGACACGGCGGGCGGCGGAACGGATCGAAGCGACGGATGCGATGACAACCGACTTCAGAGGCGTGCCGGTGAGCGCGACGAACGAGAGCGCGCTCGACGCGGCCGACGATTTCAACCGCCGGCTCGTGCGGATGGATGCCGGCGCGGGTCGGATCCTCGACGCTCTGGCGGCGGAGCCGGCGGACCCCCTGCTCGCGCTCTATGGCGCCGTCGTCAACCTCTACGCCCAGCAGACGGCGGCGAACGACCGGGCTCAGGCGCTGCTGGCACAGGTCGCAGCAGCGCCGGATATGTTGAGCGACCGGGACGCGCGTCTTCTGGCGGCACTGCAGGCGCTCGCCGCGGGTCGAAACCACGAAGCGATCCGCTTGTTGGAGGATTTGACCGAGGTTTTTCCGGGTGACCTCCTCGCCGCCAAGATCTGCGAGTTCGCCTATTACCTGCTCGGCCAGCAGAATTGCGGTCCGGTCTATCGGGCTCACATGCGCCGCCTCGCCCCTCTGCATGGGGACGACCCCGACTATCTGGGCATGGCGGCCTTCGCCCACGAATTGTGCGACGAATTTGGGCCGGCGGAAGAGCTGGCTCTCCGCGCGATCGAAATCGAGCCGCGCAATCCCTGGGCAGAACACGCGCTCAGCCATGCCTATATCCGCCAGGGCCGGGCGGCGGAGGGGCGGGACCGTATGCGGACCTTCCTGCCGTCGCTAAGGACCTGCGACCCGCTGATCTATTGCCACGATGTCTGGCACCTGGCGCTTCTCGAGATCGACCTTGGCAACGCCGCGGCCGCCGGCGCGATTCTCCGGGACGACGTATGGGGACCCTACCCGGGGACCAGCGCGCAGCAAGTCGACGGCATCTCGCTCGGCTGGCGGCTGGAAATGGTCGGCGAGGATCTCGGCGATTTCTGGTCGGCGGTGGCCGAACATGTCGTATCCGAAACCGGACAGGTCTTCATCCCTTTCGTCGCGGCCCATCATGCCTATGCCCTCGCCCGCGCCGGACGGGGCGAGGATGTCCGGCGCCTGCTTGCCACCGCCCGGACCCGCGCGGCGCAGGACGATGTCGAGGCCCGGGAGATCTGGGCGCCGGTCGGCCTGCCCGTGGTCGAGGCCGCCGCGGCTCATGGAGCGGGCGATCTCGCGACCGCCGTCAACCGTTTGACGCCCGCGGCGGCCGACATCGCCCCGGTCGGCGGCAGCGATGCCCAGACCGACCTTTTTCGCATGTCCTACGCCTATTGCCTGGCCCGAACGGGCCGGGCGCCGGATGCCGAGCGCTATTGGCGCAGGGCGACGGCGACCCGGCCGCCGAACGAGCTCGATGCTCGGCTGCTGACCCCCTGAGAAACCGGTGCTCCGCCGCCCATCATCGAATGCCGGCCGGGGCCGAAAACGAGTGATCCGATGATCCCCAACCAGCTACCCAGCCTCAATTTCGACCTCGGCGAGACCGCCGACATGTTGCGCGACAGCGTCATGAGCTTCGCCGGCGACGAGATCGCCCCGCGCGCGGCGGAAATCGACGAGACGAACGATTTCCCGGCCGATCTCTGGCGCAAGATGGGCGACCTCGGAATCCTCGGCATCACGGCGGAGGAGGAATATGGCGGCGCCGGCATGGGCTATCTGGAGCATGTCGTCGCGGTGGAGGAGATCAGCCGGGCGTCTGCATCGGTCGGGCTGTCCTACGGCGCGCACTCGAACCTCTGCGTCAACCAGCTGAGCCGCAACGGGTCCGCGGAACAGAAGCGGCGCTACCTGCCGAAGCTCATCTCCGGCGAGCATGTCGGGGCGCTGGCCATGAGCGAGCCCGGTGCCGGGTCCGACGTCGTCGGTATGCGGACCCGGGCGGAGAAAAAGGGCGACCGCTACATCCTCAACGGCTCCAAGATGTGGATCACCAACGGGCCGGACGCGGATGTCTCTGTCGTCTACGCCAAGACCGAACCCCAGGCCGGCTCCCGCGGCATCACTGCCTTCATCCTGGAGAAAGACTTCAAGGGGTTCTCGCGGGCGCAGAAGCTCGACAAGCTTGGCATGCGGGGCTCGAACACCGGCGAGCTCGTCTTCCAGGACTGCGAGGTGCCGGAGGAGAATGTCCTCGGCCGCGTGAACGAGGGGGTTGGGGTCCTGATGCCCGGTCTGGACTACGAACGGGCCGTTTTGGCCGGCGGGCCGCTGGGCCTGATGCAGTCCTGCATGGACGTCGTGATGCCCTACATCCACGAC
>CAYGKX010000129.1:9785-10027 GCA_964350225.1 uncultured Rhodospirillaceae bacterium
GCAAGATCGCCGACATGTACACCAACATGAACGCGGCCAAGGCCTACGTCTACTTGGTCGCCAAGGCCTGCGACCGGGGCGAAACGACCCGCAAGGATGCTGCCGCCGCCGTCCTCTTTTCCTCGGAAAAGGCCGTCTGGATGGCGCTCGAGGCGCTCCAGTGCCTGGGTGGCAATGGCTATATCAACGAGTTCCCCACCGGCCGCCTCCTGCGCGACGACAAGCTCTACGAAATCGGCGCC
>CAYGKX010000130.1:0-7008 GCA_964350225.1 uncultured Rhodospirillaceae bacterium
CAGGTGATTTCGGGCGCCTCGTTGACCGGCCCGACCGTCACAGTCAAGGTTTCGGTATGGCTGAGCCCGCCGCTGTCGGTCGTCGTCAGGGTCAGGGCGACCGTCGGCTCTTCCTCGAAATCGAGGAACTCTCCGTCCTTCAGTTTCAGCTCGCCATCGACGACTTCGAAACGTGCGTCGTCGACCGTAACGCCATGGGCATCCCCGGCGTCCGGATCGGCGATCGTCACCGTGCCAATCACCGCGCCATCGGCGTTCTCCTCGACGGCGAGGTTGGACAGCTCGATACCGGTCGGCGCTTCGTTTACGTCCTGCAGGGACACGACGATCGATTGCGTCGTCGCGAGGCCATCCTGGTCCGTGACCGTGACCGTCAGTTCGATCGTCGGTTCCGTTTCGAAGTCGAGCGCCGCGTCCGCCTCGGCCTGAAGGAAAATCTGGCTCGCGTCCTCGCTGACAACGACGGAGAAGCGCGGGTCGGACAGGTCGAAGGTCAGGGTGTCCAGCGTGTCGGATGCATCGGGATCCGCGAAAGGCAGGGCAGCGACGATCACCGCATCGCCGTCGGCTGCGGCATTCTCCGCAAGCTCCAAGAACACGGTCTCATGCTGCGTGGGCGCCTCGTTGACATCCTCGACGGTGACGACGAACGCCTCCGTGTAGGTTTCGCCGGCCGCGTCGGTCGCCGTCAGCACGAGGTCCACGGTCGGCTCGGCCTCGTGATCGAGGCTAATTCCGTCCTTGAGCTTCAGAACATCCCCGACGACTTCGAACCGGTCGTCGTCGACGGTGACCGTCGCGGTATCGTCGGAGTCGATGTCCGTCACAACGACCGAACCGATCGTCGCACCGGCGTCATTCTCCGCCACGACAAGCGCAGAGACGTCGATGTCCGAGGGGGCATCGTTGGTGTTGCGAATGTCGAGGGTGAAGGTGCCGGAGGCGGACTTGCCGCCGGTGTCCGTAACCTCGACCAGAACCTCGATCAGACCGATGTCGTCGTTCTCGGGAACGCCGGAAAAGGTAGCCGTATCCGGATCGAAGGCCAGCCAATCCGGGAGAGGATCGCCGCTTGCGAGGCGCGCGCTAAACGTCAGCGCATCTCCGGCATCGACATCGGCGAACGCGCCGGCCGGCACGGTGAAGCTGAACGAAGCGTCCTCGTCGGCGACCTGATCCTCCAGGTCGGTAACGAGGACCGGCGCCTCGTTGACGTCGTTGACGTTGACCGTCACGTCGAATATGCGATTGCTCGTGCCGTCGGTGATGAGGATCGAGATCTGATGTTCCGTGGCCGTCTCGAAGTCGAGCTCGGCACCGTCGGCCAGCGACAGGACACCCGTGTCGCGATCCAGGACGAACAGCCCGGACGGATCCGACAGGATAAAGTGAAACACCGCATCGCCGTCGCTGTCGGTTGCTTCAATGCTGCCGATGACCTGGCTGCTGTGGCCCTCGTCGCCGGCCTCGTCCACGGCGAACGCGGTGCGGCCCGGATCGGGAGCTTCGTTGACATTCTGGACAACGACCGTGACGGTCTCGACCGTCGTCAGTCCCCCGCTGTCGGTCGCAGTGACGTCGATGACCACGGACGGTTCGCTCTCATGGTCGAGCGAGATGCCGTCCCGCAGCCGCAACGTGCCGTTGACGATCTCGAACCGTGAATCCGAAACGGAAAACGTGACGGTGTCGCCCGCGTCCTCGTCCGTCGCTGACACGGTGCCGATGGCCGCGCCAGCGTCGTTCTCGTCGACGACGAGATCGCCCCCGGCCGAACCGATCGGGGCTACCGTGATATCCGTCGGCGCTTCGTTGACATTCCCTACCGTGATCGTCGTTGCGACCGTGTGCAGGCCGAAACCGGGCACCGCAACCAGGACGACGATCTCGTGCGAACTCGCTTCCTCATAGTTCAGAACGGCGCCGTCGCGGACACGGATCTCGCCGGTGGTCCGGACAATTTCAAACAGCCCGGACGGATCCTCCTCCAGAGAGAACCTCACACCGCCCGCATTCACCATGGGCTTGGGCAGGAAGCCGACGGACTCGCTGTTCTCGACCACGGAGAAGTCGTCGTCGATGACGTACAGAGTGTGGGTGGCATCCTCGATGACGACAGGGGGATTGCCGCCCGTCGCATTGGACAGGACGAGTTGGTAGGTCTCCGTCCCTTCGCCGGCGACCGTATCGTCGGCAAGGTCAACTCGGATGTTCCGTTGCGTCACACCCGCGGCGAAGGTCAGGGTGCCGGACTGCCCGGCGACCGAATAGTCGACACGGATCGTCGAGTTCACCGCCTCGCTGAGCGTGACGACGAACACGCCTTCGCCCTCGGATTCGTAAACAGCCACGTCGTGCGAGTATTTCGGCTGCGCCATGATCTTGGGCGGCGTGTCGACGAGGATGCGCGATTCGGGCCAGCTGCCCTGATCCTCGTTGGTTCCCGCGTCGCTCGAGACGGAAAAGCGGAAGGTGCGCGCGCCTTGGGAGACGAAGGGCGACGCCGCCTCATATTGGAGCGCGTCGATCAGGGCCTGGAATTCGGTTGCGGTGAGCGTGCCGCCCGCCGCGTCGGTGATCGTCACCCGCTCCGTCGACCAACCGTGGTCGACGGTCTCGAAATAGTAGGTCCGGCCGCCGAATTCGAACGTGCCTTGCGAGGTGCCGTTCAGGGAAATGTCGACGTCTGGCGAGACGCGAAGGCGATCGTCGTCGCGCAGTGGCACCTCGCGGGCGAAGACGATGATGTCGAGTTTGGTGTAGGCAAAATCGCCCGCCAGCACAGCGCCGTCCGGCGTGATGTCGATCGGGTCGTCCGTCCAGGTGCGATACTGCGCGACGGTCGTCGCATCGAGGCTTGTGTCGTCGTCGGGCGACAGGTCGAGGACCGGCTGCCCCGCGACCAGGGCCGCGCGAAATTCCAGCGACCCTGTATCGACCACTTCGTCCCGAAAGACCAGACGCTCGACCGCCCGGACGAGGTCGACGCCGTCGGAGACGCGGCCGTCCGTCGGGATATGCGTCACCCGGAAAAGGTTCTCGCCTTTCTCGGTCGTGACCCATTCGATCGTGTAGTTTGCGCGGACGTCCCGAAAGACCGCGCTGTCCTCGCCGCTTCCGCCGTCGATACGGTCGTTGCCCGACCCGCCGGTCAGCACGTCGTTGCCGGCACCGCCATGCAATTGGTCGTCGTGCGATCCACCATCCACGAGGTCGTCCCCGGCGCCGGCCTGCACGATGTCCGTCCCGGCACGCCCGAATATCTGATCGTTACCGGCATAGCCGTACAGGTAATCGGTGCGGTCCCAGCGGTCCCTGCCAAAGAGGACATTGTCGTCCTCATCCCCGTCGATACGACTGTCCCGGTCGAAGCGGTCGTTGGTCGCCATTGGTACTTCCCCTCACTCTTACTGGCCCATGTCCAGATGTCGTTGCATCCGTCCGGGCTTCCCTCGACAAGGCCCTCTCGCGAAGGTCCCCGCGTTCTCCGAGTGAGTGCCGCCATCGCGATTCCCATCGGTCGATCCCTTTTTCTTGGCGCTCCCGGACCGTCCGCTGCTGGTTTTGCGCGCACGCCCTGGAACCCGATCACGAGTTACGAGATTTTTGACGGAAGGAAAAGAAAAAAGTTAATAATTTATTAACTATGAAGAGTCGTTCGAGCTTTTCCGCGAGAATACGAAGACCATATCGTCCAAAGGGTGCAATGGCAGAAACCCGATACACGAACCGCGAGATTTATCCTTGCGAAGGATTCGCAACAAACCCTCCGCAAACAGCAGCTTGCCCCGAATATTCGACCGGTAAGATCAAATACGGCAACCGCTTGGCTCAATTAGCGCATCCTGTCGGCTATCGAGCTTCCGGACGCTGTCAGCGACACGGCCACCCAAGCGGTAACGACGGCGGCATGGGCAACCAGTTGGCCGCGCTCAACGTTCGAGACGGCCACGGCTGAGGAACGGGCTCTGTCGGGCGGCGTTCGGCCCCATCGCCGTCGCGCTGGCCGGCGCGCGCATCGCAATGACGGCCGCCGACAAGGGCCGGAGGCGCTGGGAATGCGGTTGACATGACTGTTCGTTGGGATCGATGGTCGGGAGACAGGGTCGCTCCCGGATGGAGAGTGTTCGAACCATGAGTTTCGCCGTCACTACGGGCTCCTCTGCCGAGTGCACCTTCGGCACGGCGCCTGGAGAACTGATCGCCGATTTCGACACCGGGTTGCTTGTCGACGGCTCGATTGCCCTGACGATCGACATGGTCGTCGCCGAAGTGAACATCACGTCGTTCGGGGTCTGCGCTGTGACTGAGGTCGCGTGCGTGCCAGTGGTCGTCGGTACCTGGACACCGGGGTCGGTGACGGCAAGCGAGACCGGCCTCGGCTATGTCAACGACACATCCATCTGCAACTGCTCCATGGGAGGGGTGATCAGCATCGTCGATGCATTGGGTGTGACGATGCTCGCTCCCTAGGCGGCGGGCCGGCAGATACCCGTCCAGACACCATTGCCAGGTGGGGTTCCTCAGTCGGCATCCGACGACGGGTCGACACCACTGGGAAGTCCGGCTTTCATTTCCTCCACCCATGCCTGAACCACCGACATGACACCGTTCATGTCCGACTGCTCTTCCACCTTCGCGATGATTGCCGGGTCGGCCTTGCCTTTTTTGAGCATCGCCAGAATTCGGGTCATGCCCTCCGCATTCAGCTTGTCGATCCGCTCCTGACGCTCTTCCGGCGTAAGGCCGGTGCTCGGCCGCAGCGTCGACGCATCGATCTTCTGGATCATCAGGTCGGCGTAATATTCGACATCGAGCGGCGCCTGCAGAGGCTCCTGGCAAACGAGAAGATGCGTAACCCGTCCATGCTTGGCGGCCTGGATTTCCATCGTGCCGCGCCAGATCAGCGTTGCCGTCGCGTTCGGCATGTCGACAATGCAGGTATCGAGTAGCGTGATGATCTCGGCGAACTCCAGATCGTCGGGCGCCGTCGGATCGAGTCTGCGATTGACGAAACAGCGTATGCGCAATCCGGGAAGGCGGCTCTTCAGAACCGGTTGCGTCGGGTGCAGGTTCTCGAAAACCAGTTCCTCGTCTCCGACAAGATAGCCTTCAATCTGTTGATCCGGTCTGGCGGAGTTGAGGAAACCGGGATCGAAATCCGCCGGCGGCAACGGCTGTCGGCGATAGCGCCAATCGTCATCGAACGTGCCGGCGAGGGAACGCCTCGGCAGCAGTGTCTTCGGAATGGCACCGAAGCCGGCCGAGGGCCGGTCGACTGTCCAGTCGGAAGGTTTCGCCCCCAGATCGACGATATTGGCGACCGGCACACGGGATCCGGGCGCCTCACCCAACGAACGGAAGCCAATGCCATGTTTGTTGAATTTCGATTGGGGGCCGCCATGGGCGCGCTCCTCGCGGATGGGCATTTCTGTGAATTCGGCTGGCTCGGTGAGTTCAACCGAACCGTCGGCCATCCGCATCCAATGGCGATCGCCATGGATGGACAAATGCTTGCGCATGTCACCGACGCCGAACCCGACAGTCATTTCCTTTCTGGGTTCGCCATCCGGTGTGTGGGCCGAGCCGATAAAGATGCAATCCGCGCGCGGTTTGAACGCTACAAGGTCGTTGTCCCATTTCAGGGAATTACCATGACGGTCCTTGAAGTTTGCGGCCTTGCCAACCTTCGGCTGCAATTCCGCCGGCAGGGGAGCACAGGTTCCATCGGGCTCGATCCGAAACGCGGCCTTGATGGCGACCGTAATGAAGGGTTCTTCCGGCTGAAGTATCGAGTGGGCATGGCTTACGGAATAAGGCGTGTCGTTGAACTGCTTCATCAGCCTACCTGGACCAGAGAGCCATAAACGTCGCCGACAACCTCCGCGTCTCCAAGGACGTCAAGATCCTCGACAATCTCCAGATTGCCGGAGACCGTGTTGCTCACAGACGTGAGCAGGATTTCGGTCGATGCCTGCAATTCCATCGAGGATCCGGCTGCAATATCGACATTGCCGGTCGCCGCCAGATCGATCAGCGGTGCAGTGAGGTAGATGCCGGTGGCATTCACGGCGAATTCGGTTTGCGGCCCGCAGCTTATTACAAGGCCCGTCGAGTCCATCTCGATCTTCGGCAAACCGACGGTTACGAGTTCCGCGATCTGCTGGGCGATGCAGGCGGCGACAAGGAGGATAGAGGTCGCGAGGCCGAGACCGACGCATATATCCGGAAGGTATGTGGAAAAGGCCTCGGAGAATTCATCGTCGAGATTGTCCGGCGAAGCCGTCTTATAGAAATCACCCTCGGACTCGAACTTCTTCACGGCACCCGCTGCGGAAATCGCCTCGGCGGCCTGCGCGTTCAAGACGGCGGCGGCCTGAAGCGCGGTCGTCCAGGCCGAGGAGTAGCCGGTCTGAATCGAAATGGTGATCATCTCGGTCGCGGCCTGGCTTACCATCCCCTGGGTGGACACGAATGCGCCGCCGGGATAATTGGCGGAATAGTTGCCTAAGATGTCGCATTTGCCATCGACTTCGAGACCGCTCACCGCCAGCCCCACCCCGTTGTGCACGGAGTACTTCGCATCGTTCGCAAAGGAGAACTGGACATCGGATGAAACCGAGTACTTTGCAGAAAGATTATACGACACCTCCATCGACGAAGAAACATTATAATTTATTGAATTACTAATTTGATAATACGTAACGAGGCCATTAATCTTCGCAGATCCGCTCGCATTTAGAAACTCTGTCGACCCTTCATAATAAACCCACTCAGCACGCACATCGTACCAGAGTATACGGCCCCTGCCGGCGACCTCCTTTATATAATCCCCCTTGATAATCTTCGAATACTGCTCTGCGACCGTTACCGAGTAGCTGGCGTTGCTGTACAGGAAGATGCCGTCAAGATGTGCATTGTCCTCCTCCAGTTCCTCCTGTTCCGAACCGGAATTGTCCACCCTGTTGATCGGCCGGGGCAGGGCGAAATCGATCATCGGGCCGAACT
>CAYGKX010000130.1:7018-9937 GCA_964350225.1 uncultured Rhodospirillaceae bacterium
CGTATCGAGCCACTCCGGATGGTAATTGTCGGAGTTCAGGATCACCCGCTCATATTCGTTGAGGTCGGAACTCGCATATCCGAGGCGGAAATAGGCGAGCGGCATGTCGATCGACGAATCCTCCGGCGTGGAGAAGTCGGAATAGAGGGCCTGGTGCTTCAGGTTGTCGCCAGGACTGTCTGCCGTGGGGACGGTGACCGAATCGTCGTCGCTGGGGATATAGAGATACGTCTGGGTCGTGCTGGCGGTGGTCGTCGGCTGGATCGTGCAGACCGCGTTGCCATAGACACCGCCACTGCCGAGTTCGAGGAGAAAGGTCTTCTTGGCCGTACCCGAATAGGCGTCCGACGAGATCGTGACGGTGACGGTTCCTTCCGTGACGTCGGCGGC
This sequence comes from uncultured Rhodospirillaceae bacterium, assembly GCA_964350225.1. Taxonomy (GTDB): domain Bacteria; phylum Pseudomonadota; class Alphaproteobacteria; order Bin65; family Bin65; genus CAYGKX01. Next base: position 7,409 of record CAYGKX010000130.1, read on the forward strand.
GAAATACAGGCTGCCCGACGTGGCCGTGTAGTCGGTCCCGGCCGTTGCCGTGACGTCTTCGGTCGAATAGTCGACGCTACTCGAACCGGACAGGTCGCTGGTCGTGCCGGAGCGCGTTACCGTGAAGACGGCGGAAACCGTTCCATCGCTTACGGTCACGGAGGCGGCGGAATAGCTGAGGCTCATGCGGTCACTCCCTTCGGGCCGGCCGGCTGCGGGCGGATCCGCCTGGAGCCCTCGCTCCGACGACGAAGGCAGGGTAAATCGGCGGCACGCGCCTTGAATATTGGCACCACCCTGGAGGAAAATTTAAAGTAAAATTAAAGCTCCAGCGTGGACTATTTGGCGTAGCATCAAGATGATGGCGCGTCGGCGGGGGCGTTGCAACTCGGAATAGTATTTCGTTTCTCTGCAAGAATTCCCAGGCGGACGAAACAGTATGGCGCCGACGCCCGCCGCGATCTTCACCCTCTTCAATTCCGGCCCCGACGCCTCTTGGCATCAGGCCCAATATTGGTACCGAAGAGCCAACCACCATCAATGGCGCGCCAAACGGCCATGGCAATTCCCGCATTCCCAAGGAACCCGCCCAGACGACCTGGCGCCAACATCAGGACACGGAACGGCGGGAGAGAGTGGTGGGCCCGGCAGGACTCGAACCTGCAACCAGACCGTTATGAGCGGCCGGCTCTAACCAATTGAGCTACGGGCCCCCGCGACCCTGGAGCGAAGGGGAGGAAGTGATAGCGGATGAAGGCGGGCGGGCACAAGCGGCGACGGCGAGGGTCCGGGCGGGTTCCGGCGGTGTCGCGGTTCAGGGCTGGGTTCAGGGCCGAGTTCCGGCCTCGAAGTCCGGGCGCGCCTGATCGCCAATGGGCAGGTAGTCATATTCGCCCGGCCCCTGGAGAACGAGGAAGCGTGACAGGCCGCCGGTGGGGTTGTGCACCAGATGCGCCCGGCGGGCCGGCACGGTATGGGTCTGCCCGGGCACGAGGCGGTGAACCGTCTCCGGCATCTTCTCGTGCACGTCGATCACGCCCTCGATGGGATAGAAGATGTCCGGCGTCCGGGAATGGGCATGCCACGGCACGCACTCCCCCGGACGCAGGGCGATCTCCAGGGCGCGAAGCGCTTCGGTCTCGACGACGACTGTCACCGCGCTCACGGCGAAGGTCTCTTCCCACGGGCGGTCGCTGGCGGGCGGCGATGCGGTCATGGGGACATCTCCTCCTCCGGTGTCCCGGCAGCATGCACCTTCCGGCGCCCGGCGGGCAAGCGGGCCTGGCGAACGCCGGCCACACGGGCCCGGGGGCCGGCGTCCGGTTCGATCGAAAGGACCGTCGCCTCGCCTCCCTGTTGGCGCTAGAATGTGGTGTCAGGCAGCGCGTGGGACCGCGGCTCGAAGCAAGGCCACGGATCGCAGCCGCCCACGGTGCAAGGACCTGCCGCATGGAGAGGGAATTCGGGGACAGACGCGGTCGGGCGGCCGGCGCGCGGTGATCACCCCTTGCGGAGAAGTACCATGAGACGTTTCTCCATCGGGCGCGGAGACGGTAACGAGATCCAGATCGACCACGATTCGGTTTCGCGCCGCCACGCCCAGCTTGTCGAGCGCGATGACGGACAGTATCAGCTGCTCGATGTCGGCAGCAGCAACGGGACTTACTATTTCGCCGAGGGCGGCTGGGAGGAGACGCGGGGCGCCATGTTGTCGGCCGATGACATGGTGCGGATCGGCGAACATTCCACCTCGGTCGCCGCCCTGCTGATGGAAGCGGGCATCCAGCCGGGCGCGCCGGACAAGGTCGAAATTTCGACGAAGGTCGTCCGCAAGTAGGCGCCGGCCGTTACTTGTCGATTTTCGGCAGGGTGGCCAGGTTGACGATCGCCAGGATACGGTCGAATGGGCCGCAAGCGCCGATATTGGCCTTCGGGTTCATGAAATAGACGGCGAGCCGGCCCTTGTAGGCGACGGCCTCGTGCAGGATGCGGCTTGGCCCCGACTTCCGGCTCGCGGGTACATCCAGTCGATAGACATTGGCCCCGTCCCGCGGGACAGGGCCGGAATAGGGCCCGCGGGTAAAGGGTGCCCGGGCCTTCGCAAGATCGCCAGCCTGATAGACGACGGTAACCGTGACGGAGCATCCGCTCTTGTCGTAGCTCCGGATGGCGAAAGGTTCGGGGCAATTTTTCGCGGGACCGACGCGGTATACGTCGGTCCGAAGGGTCCCGGCCGTCCAGTCCTCGACCCGGTCGCGGAGTAAAGTCCCCAGCCGGGTCGCAACCGCCTGCGCTTCCCCGGCTGTCAGCACGCGCTCGCAGGCGGCGGCCATAGCGGGATTCACAATCCCCGCAACGGCGGTCACAAAGACGCCCATCATGAGAACGGCGGGCCTGATCGACATGCTCCCTCCTCGGCCGCGGCGGCCGGTTTCGGCGTCGCCTGGCCCGGGGGAGGGAGCCTCAGGTGTCGAGGAAGCTCCGGAGTTTCCGGCTGCGCGACGGGTGCTTGAGCTTGCGGAGCGCCTT
>CAYGKX010000131.1:0-789 GCA_964350225.1 uncultured Rhodospirillaceae bacterium
ACCTCGACACCGTAGTCGAGCCAGTTGCCGGCGCCCTTGCCGACATACATGTTGCCTTCGAACGTCCCGGTGGTGCCGGCGCCGAAGTAGATGACGCCGATCCGGCCGATGTTCGAGAACATTGAGTTAGTGACGTTCACCGGGCCCACGCCGCCCAGGACCGCCACCGCGGTGCCCTGATAGTTGGTCGACGGATTGTAGAGGATGTTTGTGAAGTTGACGTTGTCGATCGTGCCGGTGCCGAGGTGGCGGATGCCCTGGTAGACCAGGAAGCCGTCACCATTCAGCGTCAGGCCCGACAGATCCAGGTTCGTTCCCGCCGTGACCAGCCACCAGCCCCGCGCGTTGCCGGCAGCCCCGGTATCCGCGGTCGGCCGGATGATCGTCCCCAGCTTGTCGCAACCCATGATCGTCAGGTTCTTGTCGATCACCAGTTGCGAGGTCGTGACGAAGGTACCGAGGTCATCACGGCCCGGTTCAGCGCACCGGCATTGGCGTCCTCGGCCGCCTGGGTGATGTAGATGCTGCCCGCGTTCCAGGAGACGAGGCCGAGGCCGCCCTCGTCGATCACATGGTAGATGCGGTCTTCGAGCTGGAAGCCCAGTTCCTTGGTGTTGTAGTCCGCGCCCAGCATGCCGTCGAAGGTGACGCCGGAAGCGTCGAGGGTTTCACCGTCGAGTGCGCCGTTCGCGAGCCGGATATACTGGCCGGTACCGGCACCGATATTGGTGAAGGTGAGATCGTTGAAGCTGTTGCCGGCGAGGCTGTGGCCGGCGCCGCCTTCCGGCA
>CAYGKX010000131.1:799-5511 GCA_964350225.1 uncultured Rhodospirillaceae bacterium
GCGCCGTCGATGATGAGCCCGTCGCCGCCCGTATTCTGGATGATCATCCCCGACAGGTCGATCGCGACCGCGCCGCCGGAAATCTGGATCCCGGCCAGCGCGCTGCCGTCGATCGTGCCGCCGGTGGCGGTCAGAGACCCGGTCGCGCCGGTCAGGACAACGCCCTCGGCGGTGCTGCCCGTCGACGACAGGGTCGCGAAGGTAAGGTCGATTGTGGTGTTCGAGATGTCGATCGCCGGACCGCCGGTCGACATGACGCTATTGGTTGCGCCCGTGACATTCAGGGTGCCGCCGTTCACCGCAAGGATGCCGGGCCCGTCCGTCGTGACGATCGACAGCCCGTTCTGGAAGACATACGTCCCGCCGCTATTCGACAGGTCGATACCGGTCGCCACACCGTCGATCATCGTGTTGTTGAAGGTGATGGACGCGGCAGATCCCGTGACATGGATGCCGGTCGAGCCCGCGTTGCCGGTGACCATCGTGTCCGTCACGGTAAAGGTGCCCGCGTCTACGTTGTCGAAACGGATGCCGGCGCCGATATTCGCCCCAAAGCTGTTCGTGCTGACCATTGTACCGGTGATCGACACGATGGACGCGCCAGATGTGTAGTTCTCGACCAGGATCCCGGCATGCGGGCCGGAGGCGAAAAGCAGGCTGTCGTTAATCGTGACCGAGGCGTCGTTCAGCAGGTGGAAGGCGCTGAGGCTGAACGTTCGAGCCTCGTTGTCCGCCAACACATGGCCGGAGCCGCCATCGATCCGCACCGCCGTCCCGTTCATCTGGAAGATGGAATTCCGGACGGTCAGACCGTCCACGGCACCGACCGTGACGATCCCGTCGACGGTGAAGAAGAAGGCGGACGATGTCGAGATGCGCACGCCGTCGATGGTGACGCCCTCCGCCGCGACGGTCAGCACGGGATTCGCACCGATGCCGACGAATGTGATGGTCGACTCCGGTCCGCGCGAGCCCGGATCGGTCTTCGCGCCGATCCCTTCGTTGGCGCCATGGATTGTCAGGAAGGGCGCGTTGATTGTCGCGTCCGATCGATAGGACACGTTGCCGCCCTCGAGGTAGATGTCCGCGTTCGGCGTGACACCGATCTTGTTGATGACGCGCACGAGTGCGCCGGACGCATTCTGCTCCGCCTGCTGGGTGACATAGAAGGTCGTCATCCCGTTCCAGAAGAAGAAGCCCAGATTGGCGCCGTCGACGCCGTGGAACAGCTTGTCTTCCAGCTGGAAACCCAGGGCCGGCGTGTTGTAGGCCGAGCCCAGCATCCCGTCGAAACTCGCGTTCGAGGCGTCGATCATATCCGGCACGGCGCCGTGGGTGCCGTCGGACAGGCGGACATATTGCCCGGTCTGGCCCGTGAAGATTGTCGTTCCCAGGGTCAGGCCGACGAAGCTGGCGTTGCCGCCGCTCATCACGATGCCGTCCAGGCCACCGGCAATGGTGTTCGTTCCCTGAAGGTCGAGCGCGACGAAGCTGGTCGAGGGGGCGTCGATGTCGACGACGATACCGAGGCCGATCCCCGAAGGATTGGTGATCGTATTGTCGGTCAGGATGACGGTCGTGCCGCCGACCATCAGATTGTTGTTGAAGATATGGATCCCGGCCTGGGTCGGCGTGCCGCCGCCGAGATTCCCCAAGGTGATGACTGTATTCGTGACGTTCAGCGCGCCGTTGAAGTTGGTGGTGCGAATGCCGGCGTAGGTACCGATCGAATCCGCACCGGTCTCGATCAGGGCGTTGAAGACGTTGATCGTGCCCGTGCCGCCGGAGACGTCGATGCCCTCGAACCGGGCGTTGGTAATCGTGCCGCCGTCGTAGGTCAGGACGCCCGAGAAATTGTTCGCTCGGATACCGATGAAGGTGTCGAGCAGGGTGCCGCCGTTCACCGTCACGGTCGCATTCGTTCCGTTGAGGAAAATACCGGTGACGTTCGGCGAGCCGGTGTCCGTGACATCGACCAGATCGAAGGTGATGTTTTTGGTGCCAAAGCTGTTGGCGATCGAGACGCCGCTCGCCTCGAAGGTCCTGACGGTGGATCCGTTCTGAACGGTGACGTCGGTGCCCGATGAATTCACGATAACGAATCCGGCGCCGTTGCCCCCGGCGGTGGTCGACAGGTTATCGATGTCGAGATTGTCGAACAGGATGGTGGCGGTGCCGCCGTTGATCTCGACACCGTTGCCGGTGCTCTCCGTCACGGTGGTGTTCGTAAAGGTGGCGCTGCCGCCGGCCGCGTTCAGGAATATTCCCTGCGCCGCGGTGTTCTCGATGTCGATGCCGGTGAACTGCGCGACGGCCGCGCCGCCGAAGATCTCGACGCCGGCACCAACCGTACCATCCACGGTCACGGTCGAGAATGTCGCCATTCCACCTGCACCGTTCAGGAAAATGCCCTGCGCGCCGCTGTTGGTGATGTCGAGGCCGGTGAACTGGGCCGTTGCCGTGCCGGACAGGATCATCACGCCGGCGGCCGTCGACTGGTCGATCGCCGTCCCGGTGAAGGTCACGGTGCCGCCTGCGTTTTCGAGCACGACGCCCTGTGTGCCCGTATCGGTGATCGTTGTCGTCATGAACTGCACCATCGCGGTGCCGCCCGCGACGGAGACGCCGGCGGCGCCGGTCTCCGAGATCTGCGTCCCGGTGGCCATGACAGTGCCGTTCGAATTCAGAACCTGAACGCCGTGACCCCCGACGTCGTCGATGACGAGGTTGTTGAGGGTGATGGTGCCGGCCGCGAAATTCTCGATCTGGACGCCGGATCCGTTCATGCCCTGCAGGGTGCCGCCCTGAACGGTCACGGTGCCGCTGGAATTGAGCACGCGAATGCCTGCGCCGGCGCCGTTCGTCGAATTGGCGGTCAGGAAAGTGAGATCGACCGTCGAACCGATGCTATCGATCGCCGCACCGTTGGTGGCGCTCACCGTGTTGGTCGCGCCGGTCACGTTGACGTCGGTGCTGTTGATGGCGACGAAGCCGCGGCCGTTGACGGCGGTGATGAACAGGCCGTTCTGGAAGGTCGCGACGCCGGTGACGTTGTTGACGACGACCCCGGTATTCACCCCCGTCACGAGCGTGTTGTTAAAGGTAACCGAGGCGGCCGAATTGACGACCCGGACACCCTGGTTGCCGCTGAACACCATGTTGTCGGTGTAGACATAGGTGCCGGACGTGTTGTTGACGGCGTTGAAGTCGAGCCCGCGCACGCCCGCGTCGATCATGTTGCCCGTGATCATCAGGCTGCCGACCACCGCGCCGCCATAGGAGGTGACGCTGATTCCGGCGGTTCCGCCGTCGACGAGGTTCGTGCTGACGGTACCGAAGGAATTGCCCAGAAGGGCGACGCCCGTATTCGTCGCCGTGATGTCATTGTCCAGGACATTGAGGCCCGTGACCGCGTTGAACCGGACCCCGATGACGACATCCGTCATGACATTGTTTCGAATGTCGGTCCCGGATCCGCCGACCTGGTTGACGCCGTTGGCAACGCCCTGACCGTTGAGAGTGAAGCCGTCGACCATGACGTCGTTCGCGCCGCCCGATATCGTGAGGATCGAACCCCCGCCAGCCGCCGTGATAATTGTCTCGGCGCCCCGCCCGCCCGGGTTTGTCTTCGCGCCGATGCCCGCGTTGTTCTGCGAAAGAAGCATCGTGCCCGCCTTCTCCGCGCCGGAGATGACGAGGTTTTCGGTATAGGTGCCCGCTTCCACGTTGATCGTGAAGTTCATGCCGGCGGCGCCGTTGTCGACCAGGTCGATGGCGCCCTGGATCGTCGCCGTGTTGATGACGAAGAGGTTGGCCTTGCCGCCCGTCGTATCCCAGACGACGACGCCGACATCGGGATCGTCGAGGCCGTGGAAGATCTTCCGCTCGAGATCGAAGCCGGTACCGCCGCCCCCGCCCGTGCGCGTGTAGGTCGAGCCGGCGAAACCCTCGACAGTCGCCGTGTTGGCGTCGAGGAACTGGCCGTCGAAGGCGCCGTCTCGCAGCTCGATATAGTTGCCGCTTTGCCCCGCGAAGGCCGTCGTGCCGAAACTGTCCCCCGTCAGGGTGACCCCGCCGCCTCGAATGACCATGCCGGTCACGCCGCCGGTGATCGTATTCGTACCCGTCAGGGTGACGGTCGAGCTGTCCGCCGCGTCGAAGCCGACCGCAATGCCGACCCGGTTGTCGGTCAGGCTGTTGCCGTCGATGACGGCCGACGTGCCCGCACCGAAGAAGGTCGAAACGAGGATGCCGGCGGAGGTCGAGCCGTCGGCGAGCGCCACGCCAAGGTTATTGGAGATGTCGTTGTTGCGGATCGTGGCGACCGCGCCCGCGCCGACCTCGACGCCGTAGTCGAGCCAGTCGCCGGCACCCTTGCCGACATAGGTGTTGTTCTCGAACAGGCCCGTCGTGCCGGCGCCGAAATACAGGACGCCGATGCGGCCGATGTTCGAGAACATCGAATTCGTGACGTTGACGGCGCCGCCGCCGCCGAAAGCGGCGACCGCGGTCCCCTGATAGTTCGTCGACGGGTTGTAAAGGATGTTCGTGAAGTTGACGTCGTCGATCGACCCCGTGCCCCGGTGGCGGATGGCCTGATAGATCAGGAAGCCGTCTCCGTTGAGGGTCAGGCTCATCAGGTCGAGATTGATGCCCGCGTTGACCAGCCACCAGCCGCGCGCGTCGCCCGACCCGCCGGTGTCGCCCGTCGG
>CAYGKX010000131.1:5521-9912 GCA_964350225.1 uncultured Rhodospirillaceae bacterium
GCGAATGACCGTCCCCAGCTTGTCCGACCCCATGATGGTGAGGTTCTTGTCGATGACCAGCTGGGATGTTGTGACGAAGGTGCCGAGGCCGAGATTGATCGTGTCGCCGGCCGTCGCCGCCGCGACCACCCGGTTCAGGGCCCCCGCGTTCGTGGTCTCCGCGGTCTGCGTGATGTAGATGTTGCCGGCATGCCACCGGACGAGGCCGAGACCGGGCGCGTCGACCAGGTGGAAGATCTTGTCTTCCAGCTGGAAGCCCAGGGGCTTGGTGTTGTGGGCCGAGCCCAGCAGCCCCTCGAACGTGGCGTTGGAGGCGTCGAGGATCTGGCCGTCGAAGGCGCCGTTGCCGAGATGGATGTAATTGCCGCTTTGCCCCGCGAAGGCCGTCGTGCCGAAACTGTTGCCCGTCAATGTCACGCCGGCGCCATCGATCTGGATGCCGGTCACGCCGCCGGTGATCGTGTTGGTTCCCACGAGGGTGATGGTCGAGCTGTCCGTCGCGTCGAATCCGACGGCGATCCCGACCCGGTTGTCGGTCAGGGTGTTGCCGTCGACGACGGCCGCCGAACCGGCGCCGAAAAAGGTTGTGACGAGGATGCCGGCGGAGGTCGAGCCGTCGGCGAGCGCGACGCCCAGGTTGTTCGAGATATTGTTGTTGCGGATGGTCGCGACGGCGCCGCCGCCGACTTCCACGGCATAGTCAAGCCAGTCGCCGGCACCCTTGCCGACATAGACGTTGCCTTCGAACGTGCCGGTGGTGCCGGCGCCGAAATAGAAAACTCCGATCCGGCCGATGTTCGAGAAGGTGGAGTTGGTCACGTCGACCGGGCCGACCCCGCCGAACGCGGCCACCGCCGTGCCCTGATAATTGGACGACGGGTTGTAAAGGATGTTTGCGAAGGCGACGCTGTCGATCGTGCCCGTACCCTTGTGACGGATCGCCTGCCAGATCAGGAATCCATTGCCGTCCAGGGTCACGCCGCTGAGATTGAAGTTCACACCGGTATCGATCAGCCACCAGCCGCGCGCGTCGCCGGAAGAACCGGTGTTGCCCGTCGGGTTGATGATCGTCGATCCCATCCCCGCACCGACAACGGTGATGTTCTTGCCGACGAAAATCTGAGGGCCTTCGGCGAAGGTGCCCGCCGTCAGGGTCACGGTCGCGCCGGCCGCGGAGAAATCGATCGCCGTCTGGATCGAGGCGAACAGGTTGTCCACCATGCCGACGCCGTCGACATTGCTGGTCGTGATCGACTGAGACGGCGCGACGACGGTGTTGACGCTCGCCCCGGTCGCATCGACGTAATAACCGCCCACCGTCGAGGCGAAGTTCGTCGCGTCGAAGTCGAAGGTCGAGTTGGTCGTGGTCGCGTCGAGGAAGACGCCCAGGGTCAGGGTGGCGAAGCTGTTGGTCCCGTCGATCGTCACCATGTCCGACCCGCCAGTGACGCGGACGCCGATGGAGGCTGTCGAAATCGCTGTCGGGTTCGGATAGCTGCCGTCGTCCGCGAGAGCGGAGAAGGCATTGCCCGTGACCGTGACCCCTGTAACCCCGATCAGGTCGAGGCCGTAGGCGGGCGACGCCCCGATGCCGGTGATGATGTTGCCGGCGATCGTCAGGTTCGTCGATCCTGTGGCCCGGATCGCCGCGTTGATCCCGCCGGCATTGACCATCCCGGTGATCGTATTGTTGCCGATCGTCACGCCGTCGAAGGCACCGATGTCGATGCCGACAAGATGATTAGCGTTGCCCTGGATGCGGAAGCCGTCGTCGCCGCCGATGCCGCCTATCAGAACGTTGGCGGCCCCGACGTTGATCGCGGTCGTGTTGGTCACGCTGGAGAAGTCGAGGGTCGTGGAATCGGCGCCGTTGACGCTGACCAGCGAGACGGAAGTGTGGAAGTTCAGAAAGTTGTTCGCGTCGCCGTCGATGATGCCGCCGAAGAGGCCGTCGCCAACGATGATCAGCCCGCCCGCGCCGGAGGAATCGATGGCGTCCTGAATGGCGTCCAGACCGCCCGATGTCACGACGATCGCGCCGAAGTTGACGAAGCCGAGATTGGCGTCGTCGGTCCGATGGAAGACCTTCCCTTCGAGGGCGAAAAGCTCCGCCGCCGTCATGGCGGCGGGCAGCTTCAGGCCGGAGCCGACGTCGTAGAAATTGAACCGGCCCTCGATATCGACCGTGACATGGCCCGCGGTCGGCAGGCTGCCGTCGGCGGTGCGGGCAAGGGCGATGAATTCTGCCAGACCGGCATGGAAGATGTTTTCGTTCCCGGCCGTACCGATGGTGATCGTTCCATATGTCGGCGCGTTGGCGTCGAAGGCCGGGTCGTTGTTGTTCCGGATATCGATGGCGGTGCCGCCGGCGACGCCCGAATCGTTGAACGTGTTGTTGGTGATCGTGACGTTCATCGACGCGAGCGGCAATGTGTTCAGCGGGCCGCTGGTCGGGAAGGCGGTGTCGAGGACGATATGGGCGAAATTCGTCGCCCCCGCCGCCGGCGTGAAGATGTTGTTGTCGATGGTGACCTGGTCGGACCGGCCGACGAGAACGCCAATCGTGTGCCCGGAGAATGTGTTGCCCTGGACGACGACGCTCCGCCCCTGGACGTTGTTCTTGATCAGGAGCGACTGGGCGAAGAGCGGCGAGATGATGTCGAAATCGTTGTCGAGCACGAAGACCGTTCCGGCCCCCGGGTTGGGCTCCGTGATATCGACGCCGGCGGTGTTGAAGACGTTGTTGCGGATCGTGCTGTCGGCGCCCGAAGCGAACTGGAACAGCAGATCCTGGGTCGTTGCCCGCTGGAAAGTGTTACCGTCCGCCGCCGTCGCACCGCCGATCGTCGCCTGAACCTCCCGCAGCCAGGCGCCGCGGCGGAACCAGGCCGCGGGATCCGCCAAGTCGCTGGAAGTGAAGAGATTGCCGGCCAGGGTGACATTCTCGATCGCACCGCCATTGCCGAAGAGCACGACCCCCATCGGCCCGGAGCCGAGCCCGTTCGGCAGGCTGACCGCACCGGTACCGACGGAGCGGATGACGTTGTTGGCGACGACCAGGCCGCCGAAGGAATGGCCGGCCGCGTTGTTGGCATAGACGCCGACCGAGGCGTTCGGCCGGTTCACGTCGAGCTGGAAGCCGTCGATCGTGACATTGTCCGCCGTCACCGTGACCAGCGCCTGGTTCGACCCGGACGTGATGGTGATGACGGATTCCGGGCCCCGCGCGCCCGTCCCGTTGACGCCGGCATTGGCGCCGAGCAGGGTCAGCTCCTTGTCGATGACGATCGTCTCGTCATACGTCCCGGCCTGGACGTTGACGGTATCGCCCGCGATCGCCGCGTCGATACCGTTCTGGATCGACATGGTGTTGTTGATCCAGACCTGGTTGACGCCGGAATGGTAGATCAGGCCTGTCCCGCCGTCGGGGCCGTGGAGGATGTGATCCTCGATGTCGAATGGATCGACGAGGGCGCCGTAATTCGCGTTGCTGGCATTGATCACCGCCGTCGCGCCGGAGACCGACGACACGAAGATGTCGGATCCCGAACCCGAGAAGTCGGTGTTCCCGATGTCGAAGTTGCCCGACATCCCGTTGAAGCCGTGGAACGTGATGTCCGCCACGCCCATCGGGGCCATACCGGTGAAGCGGACGTCGTTCATCGACAGGTTGTCGTTTGCGTCCATCCCGGTCAGCAGCATCATCCAGCTGGAGGGCGTGCCGCCGATTTCCACATTGTCGAGGGTGATCGTCGCGTTGCCGCCGATCGTGTCGATCCAGAGCGCGCGGCTCGACGGGCCGTTACCGGCGGTGATGGTCGTGTTCTGGATCGTGACGACGCCGCTGACGCCCAGCAGCATGATGTCGCCGACGTTGGAGGCGCCGCGGGAATTGTTCGAGGCGGTGACCCCGTCTATCAGGACATTGGTGATGGTGTTGGCGTTGATGTTCGGGTTGAAGCCGATCCCGGCCTCGAAATTGTCCGAATAGTTGCCGCCCATGATGGTCACGCCGTCGATGCTGGTCAGGCTCGACGGGACGCGGAAGCCATAGCCGATATTGTTGGTGGCGTTGACGTTGATCAGTTCGATATTCGTCGCCGAGCCGACGGCGTCGATCGCGATGCCATGGCCGTCATTGTTGCGGGACGTGACATTCTCGATGCGGATGAAATCGAGGCCGCCAGCCTCGAGCATGATACCGGTGCCGTTATTGCCGCCGGTCGACCCGCCGCCGTCGGCATTCTGGACGACGAGGTTCCGGATGGTCAGGAAATTGCCGGCCATGCCGCTCGCCGTCACCCGGATCAGCCGGGTCGGGCCGCCGAGGCCGGTACCGTCGATGATCGTCGTCGCGCCCTGCCCCTCCAGGATCATCCGCTTGTCGATGA
>CAYGKX010000132.1:0-9894 GCA_964350225.1 uncultured Rhodospirillaceae bacterium
AGGTCCTGACCTGTCTCGCCGAGGGCATCGACACGATCCGCGAGATGGTGCCGCGCATGTATGCCCGGGACGTGCCGGAGCAGATGTATCCCGCCGCCGCCCGGTCGGTCTTCGCGACGGTGATCTGGCTGCTCGACACCGGCCGTGTCGCCTGCGAGGGCCCGCCGGGGATCGAGGCGCGCTACCGGGCGGCGTAAGGTCCCGGTGCGCCGCCCTTCGAGCCGGGTGACGACGCACCCTCCTCAGGATGAAAATCTAGATTGAACAAATAGATAGTCTCACCCCGAGGAGCCCGAAGCGTGTCTCGAGGGACGGATCGTCGACACGTCCGACTGCCTGATGGCCGACCGGATAAGTCTCCCGGCTACGCCCCGTAGCGCACATAAGGGACGTTCCGCCGATAGGCAAAGAGGGGCGGCGGCTCCGTCTCGCCCTTGGACCGCCTCTGCACCTCTCCAAGCATGAATTCCGTCACGTCGACCATGGGCAGCTTCGTCAGCGCATGGGCGATCGGGTACCAGCCGAGATCGGACAGCTCTCCACTGCCGCCGAGGCGGCCCGTCGCGGCCGCGGCATCGGCGATGAAGAAACGGGCATGAAACCGGATCGGGCTGTAGGGCGAGGTGATGGCGCGTCCGGCATAGGAGAGCGCGGAAAGGTCGGGAGCGGTTCCGGCCGCGCCGATCTCGGCCCAGCTGGGATGAACGGCGACGTCGGGCCGGTCGGTTCCCGGATCGCCGGGCGCGCCCAGCATCAGGCCGGTTTCCTCGAAGGTCTCGCGCACGGCGGCCATGGCGAGGGCCCGCGCGAAGGCATTGCTGCCGCGCACCGCCATCCGCGGCGGATGGGCCGGGTCCAGGGGACGGGCCGGGCGGGCGGCCCGGTCTGCCCGGTCGACCTTGCCGCCGGGAAAGACGAAGGCGTCGGGGACGAAGCGCGCCCGCCGGTGTCGCCGCCCCATCAGGACTTCGGGACCGTCGGGACCCGTGCGCCAAAGGATGAGGGACGCCGCGTCGATGGGCCGGACGGGCCGACCCTGGGGATCGACCAGGTCGTGGCCCAGCGGCCGGTTGTGGCGAAAGGTTCGGGTGGCGCTCACCTCCCTAGATCTCCCCGAAGTCGCCGCCCCGGCCCTTGCCGCCGGCGAAACGGGCCGCCCCGGCGACCGCGCCGCCTTCGAGCGCGGCCTGCCCGCCCCGGCCCTCGGCGGCGAGTGCCGCGGAAAGCGTCTGGTCCCACTGGGTGAAGGCCGAGAGCCGGTCGACCCGCATGCATAGGGCCGGGAAGCGCGCGATTTCCTCGCCGAGCGCGACGGCTGCGTCGAGCGCCTCGCCCATCGGCACGCGCCGGTCCGCGAGACCCCAGTTCTCGGCCTCGATGGCCCCAACAGGTCGCCCGGTCAGGATCATATCGAGGGCGCGTCCCTGGCCGACGATGCGCGGCAGGCGGACCGTCCCGCCGTCGATGAGCGGCACGCCCCATCGGCGGCAGAAGACGCCGAAGATCGCTGTCTCGCTGGCCACCCGCATGTCGCACCAGAGGGCAAGCTCGAGGCCGCCGGCGACGGCATGGCCCTCTACCGCCGCGATCACGGGTTTGGACAGCAGCATGCGGCTCGGCCCCATCGGGCCGGGGCCTTCGGGGTCGTGCAGGCCATCTTCGCCCTGCTCGGCCAGCGACTTCAGGTCGTAGCCGGCGCAGAAGGTCCCATCGGCACCGGTGAATACGGCGACCTGTGACGTGTCGTCGGCATCGAAGGCGGCGAAGGCGTCGCGCAGGGCCGCGGCCGTCTCCCGGTCGACGGCATTGCGCCGGTCCGGCCGGTTGATCGTCACGATCCGGACCGGGCCGCGGTCCTCGATCAGGACAGTCGACATTCCGTTTCCCTTCCCGCTATTCCGTTTCCGATGTGTCGGCCGTTCACGGTCGCATGTCCCGACGCACGAAAAAAGGGCCGGCGGTCGCCCGCCGGCCCTTTCCGATCGCAATATTCCGCGACGCGGCTTACTTCGCCGGCTTGATGCGGTCGGAGATGCGGATGGTCCCCGCATTCTTGTTCGCACCCGGCTCGACGCGGGTCCGCCGGCTCAGGCTGATAATGCCGTACCAGCGGCCCTGCTTGGCTTTCAGGTAGATGCGGTAGACCGCCGGCGGCACGCCTTCGAAGGTGAACTTGCCGTCCGCGTCGGTCTTGCCGGTCTTGGCCAGCGGCTGGCCGTCGCAGGGGCTGGTGCCCGTGCGGAAGAAGAACTTGGCCACGCCGCAGATCGCGATGTCGGCATTGCCGACCGGATCGCCGCTCTGCCACTCCAGGCGGCCGCGCAGGGCACCGTCTTTCTTCTCGACCTCGGCCGGCAGGTCCGCGCCGGCGCCGACCGCGACGACGAAGCGGAAGCGATTGTCGACCACGTCGGAATTGTTCATCTGCCGCATGACCCACTTGTCGCCGTCACGCACGCCGATGCCAAAGGAGGTCGCGATCCACAGTCGGCCCGAGGTGTCGGTGGTCGCGTCCCAGAGCGAGTAGGGCGGGCCCTTGATCTCGCGGAACTTGCCGTCCTTGAAGGCGATCGCATTGCGGCCGCCCAGGATCCAGACGGTGCCGTCGCGGCCGACATTGATGCGGTTGCCGCGCGGGCCGGGTGTGTTGGACCACTTTCCGTCCTTGAACGTGAGGATTCCGCGCGAATGCGGGATCATCGGCGTGCCGTTGGCATAGACGATGCGCGACATGTAGTAGCGCTGATCCAGGCCGTCGCCTTCCTTGAAGAGCTTCCAGGCCTTGCCGTCGTAGTAGGCGATCGAGCGGCCACCGACGATGGCGAAGACGGTGCCATCCGGGCCAGCGGCGAGGTCGCTGACATACTTGCTCTTCTCGCCCTGGGCGATCGTATCGCGCTCCCAGCTCTTCCAGCCGGAGCCGTCCCAGTAGCTGATGCCGCGGTAGCCCGAGGCCCAGATGCCGCCCTTGCCGTCGCAGGAAACCTTCGACGCGCCGCCGGTCGCATTGATCGGCGCTTCGAACTTCTCGCCATCGAACATAACGATCTGCCGGCCACCGGCGATCGCGATCTTGTCACCGCAGGCCGTCATGTCGCTGACGATACGGATCGGGAGGCCCTTGCCGCGGACATAGCTCTTGATGCCACCGGACGTCACGCAGCTGACGCCGAACTGGGTCGACGCAAAGCAGACCGCATCAGCCGCCTGCGCGGACGGCGCATACGAGAATCCCGCGGCGAGCGGCATCGCCGCCCCCAGGGCTACAAACAGTCGTCTCATGAAATTTCCCCTCTGATTTTCGATCCTGCGGGTGATACAGGAAGAACCGCTGACATTTTCCATCCTTCCCATTCGGCGCCAATATAAACGCCCGGCGCCGTCGGGAAAACCGGTGCGGTTGGTTTCAAATACGAAACCGGCCCGCGAATGATCCCCACCAAGGGCGGGTTGGCGGGGGCGCCGGTGATTGCATCCGGCGGCTGTCGGCCGTACCCGCCTCATTCGGCGATACTCGCAAGCATCCATCATGTCGGGCCCAAGTGCGGCTGCCCTGCGTATCACAGCCAGTATACGCCCGGTTGCCTGCCGGAGGGTAAAGGGTCTATGCGACGGGCGGGACCTGCTAGCGGCCGAGCGCCTGGGCGACGATACCTTCTGCCGCCTGGCGGGCGCGCAGCGCCGCCGTCTGGTCGCCGGTCACCTGGGCGGACACGGTCGCCCCTTCCATCAGAAGATAAATTTCGCCGGCCAGTACCAGCGGGTCCTCGGCGCCGGCCGCTTCGCACAGGCTCCGGACATAGGCGAAGACCGCCATCTTGTGGGCGAGGATCGTGTCCCGGATCGCGCCCTTGCGGGCCGGGAATTCCGCGCTCGCCTTCTGAAAGAGGCAGCCCCGGAAGCTGCGCTGCCGGTACCAGTCGCCCAAGCCGTCGAACAGGCCGAGCAGCCGGCCCGCTGCGGTGTCCGCCGATCCGTCGACGGATTTCTCGAACCAGGCCCGCCAGATTGCATCGCGGCTCTCCAGCGCGGCCACGATCAACGCGTCCTTGGATCTGAAATTGTTGTAGAGCGTCATCTTGGCGACGCCGGCGGCGGCCAGGATCTTGTCGATGCCCGTGGCGTTGAACCCGTCGCGGTCAAACAGGTCCAGTGCGGTCTGGACAAGATGGTCTTTCTTGCGCGGGGCCATGCCGGCATCCTCTCGCTCGCCGATAAGGACCCGACTATACAGGCTTGTCTATCCGCTTGGAAGCTTCATGGACGCAGCCGCCCGACGATGGAAAAGCCCCTGCCAGCACCCGGTACGGGCTTCAGCACGATCAGTTCACCCTCACGCGGGAAGATGTCGGTCAGGGCGGTGATGTTCACCTGATGGGTCACGAGGACGACCACGCCGCTTGGGAGCGCTCTTGAGACGCGCGCCCGAAGGGCTGCCGTCTGGTCGCCCCGGGTCGAGCGATCGCGAAAGAAGGAATTGAGGTAGGGCGCGTCCCGGACCGGTCCGACATCGAGGAGGCGGGCGGTCTCCCGGCAGCGGCACCATTGGCTGGTCAAGACGCGCGTCACCCTGACGCCCTCCGACTTCAGCCGCGCGCCGGTACGACGGGCGGCGGCCCGTCCCGTCCCGTCGAGGTTGCGCTGGGTCGTGCAGTCGCCCAGCTTGAACCGGGCCGGGTCGCCCGTCCCCGGCGCTCTTTCGTGCCGCATCAGAACGTAGACGCCGCCGGCGCGCAGCGCCGACCAGACCGTTTCGTCGGCCCTGGACGTTCCGGCGGCGCCGAGGGCGAGGAAGGCGAGTAGCAGAAGCGGCAGATGTCGCATCGGGGCTCTCCTGTCGTCGGAGCCCCGAACATGGTCCGAAGAATCAGAGAGGCCAGACCAGGAGCAGAAGCGGGATCGAGATGACGACGATCAACGCCTCGAGCGGCAGGCCCATGCGCCAATAGTCGCCGAAGCGGTAGCCGCCGGGGCCGAGCACCAGAGTGTTGTTCTGGTGCCCGATCGGCGTCAGGAAGGCGCAGGACGCGCCGATGGCGACGGCCATCAGGAAGGGGTCGGGGTCGACGCCCAGTTGCTTGGCGATGCCGATCGAGATGGGGGCCATGACGACCGCCGTGGCGGCATTGTTCACGATGTCCGACAGGGTCATCGTCACGACCATGACAAGGGCGAGGATCAGCCAGGTGGGGAGAATGCCGGCCGTGCCGCCGACCAATCCGGCGAAGGCCGCGGTGACCCCCGTCGTCTCCAGCGCCCCGCCGACGGGGATCAGGGCGCCCAGCAGGACGATGATCGGCCAGTCGATGGCGTCATAGGCCTCGTCCAGGCGCAGCACGCGGAATAAGAGCATGCCGAGGATGGCAGCGCCGAAAGCGATCGGCGCGGCGAGAAGGCCGCTCGCCGTCAGACCGATGGCGAGCAGGAACAGTCCGACCGCGATCGCGGCGGTCTTGGGGGGCTCCAGGCTCACCCCGCGTTCCGGCAGGGGCAGCAGGCCCATACGCGGGATCACGGACGGCAGATGTTCGACATCGCCCTGCAGCAGGACGACGTCGCCCGCGGCGAAGCGGAAGTCCTTCAGCCGGCCGCGATAGGCGACCCCCTGGCGGGTCGCGGCCAGGAGGTTGATGCGCCAGCGCCGGCGGAACTTGATCTGCTCCGGCGTCTGGCCGACCAGTTCACTCTGCGGCGTGACGACCCCTTCCATGAGCATCACGTCGTCCGAGGACAGATCGTCGATCGCCTTGCCGCCCGCGACGAGTTCGAGGCCCAGCGCCTTGACCGCCTTGCCCAGGCCGTCGGGCGCGGCTTCGAGGATCAGAAGGTCGCCCTTCTCCATGCGGCGGCGCCGGTCGAGCGATATCTTGTTCTTCTTGCGAATGAGCCCGACCACGGAAACGCCGTGTTCGTCCGCCGCCGCCTCGGTCTCCCGCAAGGTCTTGCCGATGAATTCCGATCCCTCCGCGATGCGGGCCTCAGCGACGTAGTCCTCGATGTCGAAGAGGTCGCGTTCGCTCTTTCGTTTCAGGCGCTCCTTCGGGATCAGGCGCCACCCGACGAAGGCGACGAAGATCAGGCCGGCGATCGTGATGGCGCCGCCGACGGGTGCGAAATCGAACATCGAGAAGGCCCGGCCCGCGCTCTCGGCCCGGAAGCTCGCGATGATGATGTTGGGCGGTGTGCCGATCAGGGTGAAAAGCCCGCCGAGGATCGTCGCGAAGGAAAGCGGCATCAGGATGAGCGCGGGGGACCGGCCGGAGCGGGCCGCCGCCTGCAGGGCGACGGGCATGAGTAGGGCGAGCGCCCCGACATTGTTCATGAAACCGGAGAGGATCGCCGCCACGGCGCCGAACGCGCCGATGAAGAGCACGTCGCGCTTGGTATCGGGGATCAGTCGTGCGGCGACGGCCTCGACCGCGCCGGAAAGCTGGAGGCCCCGGGACAGGATAAGGACGGCCGCGACGGTGATGACGGCCGGGTGGCCGAAGCCGGCGAAGGCTTCCCTGGATGGAACGATTCCGACGACGACCGCGAGGATGAGGGCTGCGAAGGCAACGAAGTCGTACCGCCAGCGGCCCCAGACGAACATGACGAGCGCCGCGCCGAGAATTGAAAGGGCGAGGATTTGGTCGAGGGTCATGCGATCGCGGTCCGGGACGGAATGCGGGATGGCGCCGGCATGGTTGCGTGGCGGTGCAAGCGGGTGCCGCGCGGGGCGGGAAACGGGTGGATCATGGGTAAGGGGCGCCGGCGTTCAGTGCACGCGCCCGGACGGTGCAGGGCCGTCCTCGTCGGGCGGCAGGGACGCGATCGGGCAGGCATGATGATGGATCAATTTCCAATCGCCGTTCTCGCGCCGGAAGATGTTCGTCGCCGTCAGAATGCCGGCCGACACGATCTCGTGGCAAATGACAAAGGCGACATCGCCATGCACATAAGGCGTCTCGTCGCGGCATTCCAATATCGGCGCATCCCGGCTCGACAGGATCTGCCGCCAGCTGCGCAGGATCGCCTCGCGATCGATCAAAGCGTCCCAGCCCGGATGGATGCAGGCGACCGGGACGTCGCGCGCCCAGACCTCGTTCATCGCCTGCGGGTCGCGCTCCACGATCGCGGCATAGAAGCTCTTGTTGGCGGCCAAGACCGCCTCGACGTCCTCGCGCATGGGTTCCCGCCCCGGGGCGGCCGCTTCGTTGGGCGGCTGCCCACTTTTCTGTCCGACACGCCCAATCGGGCCGACAGGGCGCCGGAGGCGAGCGGAGGGCGAAAAGTGTGCGCGCTGCGGGAGGGGATGACAAGGGGGGCGAGGATTCGCCCTGTCAGCCCTCGTCCGGAATGACCGCCGTCGTTTCGATCTCGACCAGGGCGCCGGGCTCCATCAGGCCCTTGACCTCGATCGCGGCCATGACGGGGTAGTGGCGCCCGATCACGTCCCGATAGGCCTGCCCGACTTCCCGTGCCTGGGACAGATAGGCTTCCTTGTCCGTGATGAACCAGGTCATCCGGCAAATATGTTCCGGCTTGGCGCCGGCTTCGGCGAGGACCGCCACCGTATTCTCCAGCGCTTGGCGGAACTGGCCCGGGAAATCCTCGATCTCGATCTTTTCGGTTACGGGATTCCAGCCGATCTCCCCGGCGACGAAGACCATCGTGCCCTTCGCCTTGATTCCGTTCGAGTAGCCTTTGGCCCGCGGCCAGTCGGGCGGTTGCAGGAATTCCATCGATTGTCGTCCCTTTTCGTTCAACCAAGCCCCGGGTTGTCCCGAAACCGGTCCGGCGTGACAATGCGTCCCATTCGCCGGCCCCACGAGCCTGTTGAAATTTTAGGTCTATATATTTTATACCTAAAACAAATTTGGGCCGACACGCAAGCCTCCTCGGGATTGGTGGAGGGGCGTGCCACGAGAAGGGGGTCGCAGAGCGCCATGCCGACGGAGATGTCGATCGCCAACGAGGCAACGCAGGCCAGCGCACAGCCGCTCGCCGGCCACCACGCCGTGGTTACCGGCGGCGGCCGCGGCATTGGCGCCGCCATATCCGCGCACCTGGCCGCGCGCGGCGCCGCGGTCACCCTCATGGGCCGCACCCTCGGGACCCTCGAGGAGCATAAGGCGGCCCTGGAAGCGGACTTCGGCGCGACAGTCGGCTGCGTGGCCGTGGACGTGACCGACGAGGCTTCCGTCGAAGCCGGGTTCAAGAAGGCCGCCGAAGCCCTGGGCGCGCCTCAGATCCTCGTCAACAATGCCGGCCGCGGCGACAGCATGCCCTTCAAGCGGATGGACCGGGACTTTCTCCAGCGCATGGTCGACATGAACCTGACCAGCGCCTTCCTGTGCATTCGGCAGGTCCTGCCGGCGATGACCGAGGCCGGCTACGGCCGGATCGTGACCGTCGCCTCGACCGCGGGGCTCGTCGGGTACCGCTATGTCAGCGCCTATGTCGCCTCGAAGCATGCCGTGGTCGGGCTGACCCGCTCGCTCGCCCTGGAAACGGCCAAGACCGGCGTCACGGTCAATGCCGTCTGCCCGGGTTATGTCGAAACCGACATGACCCAGGACACGATCGACAATATCGTCAAGAAGACGGGCTGCACGGCCGAGGAGGCCTATGCCCAGCTCGCCGCCGGCAATCCGCAGGGCCGGCTCATCGTGCCGGCGGAGGTGGCCAATGCCGTGTCCTGGCTGGTCCTGCCCGACAGTCACTCGATCACCGGTCAGGCGATCCCCATTGCAGGCGGAGAGGTGATGTGATGGTCGCCTCCGCGGGCCGTATGGAGGATGTCGAGACGCGCGTGTCGGACGACGACCGGCTCGACCTGCGGGTCTGGCTCAGGCTTCTCGCCTGCACGACCCGGATCGACCAGGGCGTCCGGCGGGGCCTGCGGGAGGCGTTCGAGATCACCCTGCCGCGCTTCGACCTTCTGGCGCAGCTCGACCGCGCGCCTAACGGGCTGACGATGGGAGAATTGTCGCGCCGCCTGATGGTCACGAATGGAAACGTCACCGGTCTGATCGACAGGCTGGTCGGCGAGGGGCTGGTCGAACGCAAGCCCTCGCCGTCGGACCGGCGCGCCCAGATGGTGCGCCTGACCGCGGCCGGCAAGACGGCCTTCGACGGCATGACACCGGCCCACAGGGATCTCGTCGCCGACTATTTCGGTGGCCTGAAGCGCGCCGAGTTGCGCGATCTCTACGACCTGCTGGGTAAACTCAAGGATACGCTGGAGGAGCAGGAGCGGACGGCCGAGGGCGCCGCCGCCGCACCGGCTTCGGCAAAGGACACGGACAAAGGGAGAGCGGCATGAGCAGGATTTTCGGGCAGATGCTGGAGGACACGTCGCCGACCCGTGGCGATGCGTTGAAACCGGCGCATTTCGACTGGAAGGTCGATGGCAAGGTTGCGACCCTCACCCTCAACCGCCCGGATCGCAAGAATCCGATCACGTTCGAGAGCTATGCCGAGATGCGCGACACCTTCCGCGCGCTGGTCTATTCCGAAGACGTGAAAGCCGTCGTCGTGACCGGGGAGGGCGGCAACTTCTGCTCGGGCGGCGACGTCCACGACATCATCGGGCCGCTCCTGAAGATGGACATGGTCGGACTGATGAATTTCACGCGGATGACCGGCGACCTCATCAAGGCGATCCGTGCCTGCCCGCAGCCGGTTATCGCGGCGATCGACGGTATCTGCGCCGGCGCCGGCGCCTGCGTCGCGATGGCTTCCGACATTCGCTACGGCACGCCGGAAAGCTCGGTCCACTTCCTCTTCAACAAGGTCGGCCTCGCCGGCTGCGACATGGGTGCCTGCGCCATGCTGCCGAGGATCGTCGGCCAGGGCCGCGCCGCGGAGCTCCTCTTCACCGGCCGTCCCCTGAAGGCCGAGGAGGCGGAG
>CAYGKX010000133.1:0-4208 GCA_964350225.1 uncultured Rhodospirillaceae bacterium
CTGGTCAAGGATCTTGGCAAGACCTCCGTCGCGCTGACCTATATCTCCAACGACTGGGGCGTTGGCCTCGCGGAGGTCTTCAAGAAGGCCTATACGGCGGCGGGCGGCAAGATCGTCGGGGAGTTCGGCCACGACGAGGGCAAGTCGGACTATCGTGCCGAGGTCCTGAAGCTCAAGAACATGGGGGCAGCGACAGTCGTCAACCTGAGCTACGTCAAGGAGGCGGCGACTTTTCTCAAGCAGTCCAAGCAGGCCGGCTTCGCGCCGCAATGGATCATGGCCTCGGCCGCCCGCTCGCCCAAGCTGATCGAACTGGCGGGCGATGCGGCGAACGGCGTCATCGGCACCTATCCCAGGGTTCCGCGCGGCGCGGCCGCCTTCAAGGCCTATGCCGACGGCTTCAAGGCCGCCTATCCCGACGACAAGCTGCCGATCTTCGGCGGCTATAACTGGGACATGGTGATGGTCGCAGCCAAGGCGATCGAGATGGCGAAGTCCTACACGGCCGATGCCGTCCAGGCCGCGATGCCCGCCGCCGGAAAGGCCTATGACGGCGCCACGGGCAACAAGACCTTCGACAAGAACGGCGACATTGTCGACGCCACCTACGGCGCCTGGACGGTGAAGGACGGCAAGATCGTCGAGTACAAGAAGTAGCGTGCTCAGGTTTCGTCGCCTGGTATCTCCCTCCCCCTCATGGGGGAGGGCAGAATGACCTACTATCTCGAACTCTTCGTCACCGGGCTGGCGTCGGGCGGGACCTATGCGCTCTTCGCCGTGGGCCTCACGATGGTCTACGGCACCTACCGCTTCATCAATTTCGCGCATGGAGAGCTGATCGCCTGGGGCGCCTATGGCGTCCTCCTGTTCCTCCTGCCGCCCTTCGCCCTCGCGCTCTGGATCGCGATCCCGCTGTCCCTCCTCCTGACGACCGGGATCGCGCTGGGGTCGGAGCGCCTCGCCTTCCGGCCGCTCGAAAAACACCACCCGGTGACGGTCCTGATCGCCTCGATCGGCCTGTCCTTCGTGCTGCGCAGCGTCCTGCATCTCGTCTTCGGCGCGGACCTGCGCTCCTACGAACTCGGCCTCGACGGGGTGGTGCAGGTCGCCGGGCTGCGCATGACCCATATCCAGATCGCGATGGTCGCCTCGGCACTCGTCTTCTTCGCCGGGCTCTATCTCCTTCTCCGCTTTACGCTCCTCGGCAAGTCGATGCGCGCGGTGTCCGACAATCCGGAACTTGCCGGGATTTTCGGCCTGCCGCTGGGCCGGGTGCGCGGCGCGGTCTGGGTCCTGGGGGCGGTGTTCGCGGCGGTCGGCGGCATCCTGCTGGGCCTCGATTCGAATCTCGACCCTTTCATGGGGCTGACGAACCTCATCAAGGCCTTTGCCGCGGTTCTCCTGGGCGGCGCGGGCAACGTCTTCGGCGCGCTGATCGGCGGCCTTGCCATCGGCATCTTCGAGAATCTCGGCACGGCGTTCATCACGCCCAGCTACAAGGACCTGATCGCCTTCGTCGTCATCATCGTCATGTTGCTGTTCCGGCCCCAGGGCCTGTTCGCCGTCCGGACGGGGGTGCGCTAGGCCATGGACTATCTCCTGGCCAACCTGGTGCTGGCGACGATCTTCGCCATCTTCGCGGGCTCGCTGAACATCCAGCTCGGCTATACGGGCCTCTATAATCTGGGCCAGGTCGCTTTCTATGGCATCGGCGCCTATACGACCGCCCTCCTGACCACGAACGGGGTGCCGATCCCGCTCGGGATTGCCGGCGCCATGGTGGTCGCGGCCTGCGCGGGCGGACTGATCGCCTATCCCTTCCTGCGCCTCACCGGCGACTATTTCGGCATCGCGACCCTTGCGTTTGCCGAGATGGCGCGGCTCGTTTTCCTGAACGAACGTTGGCTGACAAAGGGGCCAATGGGCATCCCGGCGATCCCGAAGCCGCTCTGGCTCGGCATGCCTTATGGTTCCCAGCTTCAGTTCCTGATCATAGCTCTCGGCTTCGCGGTGCTGGCCTTCGCCTTCCTCGCCGTCGTCCAGCGGTCGCCTTTCGGCCGCACCCTGAAGCTGATCCGCGAGGACGAACATGTCGCCGCCGCCTTCGGCAAGAACGTGCTGTGGTTCAAGGTCCGGGCGGTCATGGTCGGGGCGGCCGTGGCCGGGCTCGCCGGCGCGCTCTGGGCCCATTACCTGACCTATATCAGCCCGAACGACTTCACCCTCCAGACGACGATCCTGATCCTCCTCGTTCTCGTCCTGGGCGGGCGGGGCACCTTCTGGGGCCCGATCGTCGGGGCCATCGCCGTCACGGCGATCTACGAGGGTATCCGCCTGATCCCCTTCCCGCCGGAAATGGCGCGCTTTGTCGCCCCCATCCAGGGGATCGTCTTCGGCGTCGCCCTGATCGTCCTGATGATCCGGCGGCCCCAGGGCATTGTCGCGGAGCACCGCACCTGATGCTGACGGTCGAAAGTCTCACCAAACAGTTCGACGGGCTCGTCGCGGTCGACGGCGTCAGCTTCGAGATCGGCGACACGCCGATCGTCGGGCTGATCGGCCCCAACGGTTCGGGCAAGACGACACTCTTCCACTGCCTCTCCGGCTTCTACCGGCCCGACAGCGGACGGGTGACCTTCGACGGGCGCCGTCTGGGCGGCCTGCCTCCCTACCGGATCGCGCGGTGCGGCCTCGCCCGAACTTTCCAGATTTCGCGCGTCCTGCCCTTCCTGTCGGTCCGCGACAATCTCCTTGCCGTGGCGCCCGACCAGGCAGGCGAGGCTCTGGGTTGCGTCTTCTTCGCACCGGGGCGTGTGCGCCGGCGCGAGGCGGCCCTCCGGAGCCGGGCAGAGGAGATCCTGCAGCTACTGCGTCTCGACCCGCTCGCCGACCAGCCGGCCGGGCGCCTCAGCTATGGCCAGCAGAAACTCCTGGAGATTGGCCGTGTTCTCATCGCCGACCCGCGGCTCGTCCTGCTCGACGAACCGACCGCCGGGGTCAACCCGACCCTGATCCGTCAGATCGTGGAAACGCTCCGCACCCTCGCGGGCGACGGCATCCGTTTCTTCATTGTCGAGCACAACATGCCCCTGATCGCGGAGTTGTGCGACCGGGTGCTGGTGATGGACGCCGGCGGCCTCATCTTCGACGGCACCCCCGCCGCCGCGCAGCGCGACCCCGCCGTGGTGGAGGCCTATCTGGGCAAGGCGCACGATGCTGCTTGAGGTCACCGGGCTGACCGCCGGCTATGGCCGGGGCACGATCATCGAAGGCGTCGATATGACGGTCGACCGGGGAGAGGTCGTCGCCATCATTGGCCCGAACGGGGCGGGGAAGTCGACCGCCCTCCGGGCCATCGCCGGGCAGCTCGCGCCCAGCGCGGGCACGGTCGTTTTCGACGGCCGGGACGTCTCGCGCTGGGATTGTGCGCGGAAGTCGGCCGCAGGCCTCGTCTTCATACCCCAGGGGCTGAACGTCTTTCCCCAGATGACCCTCACGGAGAATCTGGAACTCGCGGGCTACCAGCTCGGCGACAAGGCGCTGCTCGCCCGGCGCATCGAGACGGTCTTCGACCTTTATCCCTGGATGCGGGAGCGGCGGACCGAAAAGGTCTCGGGCCTGTCCGGGGGGCAGCGCCAGGCCCTGGCCCTCGCCCGGATCGTGCTCACCATGCCCAAACTGGTCCTGCTGGACGAGCCGTCGCTGGGCCTCGCCCCGTCCGTCGTCGACGAGATCTTCTCCCGGATCGCGGAGGTGAACCGGGGAGGCGTGGCCGTCCTCCTGGTCGAGCAGAATGCGCGGAAGGGCCTGTCGGCCGCCGACCGGGGCTATGTCCTGGAACAGGGCCGCAACCGCCTGACCGGGACGGGTGCCGCGCTGCTCGACGATTCCCAGGTCCAGAAGCTGTATCTCGGCGGCTAGGGAACCCGAAGGCGCCGACAGGCGTTCACGACGCGGAGGTCTCGATGCCCGACAAGACCAGCGACAAGAACGATGACACTGTCATGGACCTGATCCGCGTATTGCTGTCCATTCTCCTGCCGCCGCTGGGCGTGTTCCTGCAGGTCGGGATCGGCATGCATTTCTGGCTGAACATCCTGCTGACCCTCCTCGGCTATGTCCCCGGTCTGGTCCACGCCATCTGGATCATCGCCAGAAAGTGATGGGGCCGCCGCTTGATGCCGATCGGCGGTACTGACATCCTTTCG
>CAYGKX010000133.1:4218-6924 GCA_964350225.1 uncultured Rhodospirillaceae bacterium
CCCCTGGCACACTGGATTTTTGCCGCCGCGCTGGTCCTGGCACCGGCCGCCGGAACGCCCGTCGCCGCCCAATCCGCCTGTCCGACCGCCACGCTGAAATCGGCCCGGGCGCTGGCCGAGCGTGCCGCGGCCCATCTCGAAAAGGTCGGACCCGCCAGGGCTTTCGCGGATTTCATGAACCCTGCGGGCAGCTTCATGACCGGGGATCTCTATGTCTGGGTCTTCGACCTGGATGGGGTGATGGTGGCCAACGGCCGCTATCCGCATTTCGTCGGATCCCGGGTCGGGCTGGGCGGCGGGCCCGGCAACGCCATCGCCTCTCGCGCGCTGCGCGAGAAGAGCGGCTGGGTCGAATATCGCTGGTACAGCCCCTGTACCCGCCGGCTTGGGCCCAAGATCGCCTGGTTCGTCCGGGTCGGCCGGTATGTCGTGGGGGCGGGGGCCTATCCCAAGGCCGGGGTCTGACGGCCCGGCCCGGCAAACGCGCCGCCCGTTTCAACGGCCCGTCCACGTAGTTTCCACGGACGGTTCCACGTGCTTTCACACCATCCACGGTCATCTTCCGCCTCGAAAGCGATGCCGACGGTCGGCGCCGCCAATCGAGAATGGAGTGAACCGAAATGAACGCTTTTGCCCCGCCGAGCGACGCTCGGCACATCGGGTCCGCGTCCGCCTCCAGGCGGGTGGCCCATACCGTCCTCGCCTACGCGCGGGGCCGGGTCGATGCCTATCTCCAGGCCCGGGAGGCCCGCAAGGCCTATCGCCAGGTCATGGCGATGAGCGACCATCAACTGCGCGACATCGGCCTCAGCCGGTCGGACGTGAAGGCGCGCGTCTTCGGTCCGGCCTCGCGACCGAAGTCGATCCTTTGACTGACCGGCCGAGACCTGTCGCCCCCAGCGCGCCGCGCATCAGGCCGACGCGCGCCGGTCCACCCGGAGAAAGCCACCCGATTGGAGAGAGAGGGTGGCTTTTTCGTTTCCGGGACGAAGTTCTCGCAATTTCCACGCTTCCTACAACGTTGTGTCAAATGCCACAGTTTCACCATCAGGGCCGGCGGACTGCCCCGGCAGCCGGGGATGGCGTCCCTGCGTTATCCGTAGTGGCCGCCAAGGGACGTATCGCATCGTACCGGCCCAGGGCCGTGCCGCGCCGGCAAGAGCGCCGGCGGCCCGCAGGAGATAGGAAGCACATGAATACCGTCTTCGATCGCTGTGGCGGTTTCGACGGCATCCGCCGGGTCGTGGCGGATTTCTACAGCCTCGTCCTCGCCTCGCCGGCACTCGCCCGGTATTTCGACGGCATCGACCTGGAAACGCTCCGGGATCATCAGACGAAGTTTGTCGCCTGGGTCATGGAAGGACCGGTGCATTTCAGCGACGAGGAACTGCGTCGTGCGCATGCCCATCTGGGCATCACGCAGGAGGAGTTCCTCGAGACCGTCGGACACATGCGCCAATCCCTGGAGACGCACGGTGTCGCGGCGCCGGACGTCGACCATGTGATCCGCGCCATGCTGCGCCGGGAGCCGCTGATCGTGTCGGACCCGGAAGACGCCGTTTCGTCCGGCGCGTGACCGGCGGATTTCGTATCGATCCGGTTTCTCGATCGGGCGTCCGACCGGCATCGTTTCTCTCGGTGTAGGCGTCGTCGCCAAGTGAGGCTAAACTCCCGTCACCGCACGGAAAGACGGCCATGAACGGCATGTTAAGGTTGAGGGTTCTCGGGTCGCTCGAGGTCTCACGCGACGGCGCGGTACTGCCGCTGCCTCAATCGCGCAAGACGCGTGCGCTCCTGTCCTATCTGGCCCTCAGCGGCCGGTCGCACAGCCGCGACCGGCTTGTGTCGCTATTCTGGGATATCCCCGACGACCCGCGCGGCGCCTTGCGTTGGAGCCTCAGCAAGCTGCGCGGAGTCCTCGACGACGACGACCGGTTGCGCATCCGGGCCGACCGGGAAACCGTGGCCCTGGACACGACCGACATCGAGATCGACCTTCATACGATCCGGGCGCTGGTCGACGCGGGGCTCGAACGGGTGGAGACCGGGCATCTGCAGTCCTCGGTCGAGGCGTTCGACGGCGATCTTCTCGCCGGGCTCGACTTGCCGGATTCCCAGGAGTACCAGTTCTGGCTGGTCGCCCAGCGGGAGGAGGCCGCCGCCCTCAAGGCACGCCTTCATGGCGAATTGGTCGCGCGTTTTTCCGGCGAGCCCGCCCGCGCCGTGCCACATGCCCGCGCCATCCTGGATTTCGACCCCTATGACGAGGAGGCCCATGCGGTTCTGATCGGCCTGCTCAAGGCTGCCGGCCGGACGCAGGAAGCCGAGGATCACTACCGGAGAACCCTCTCCGACCTGGAGCAGGGGGGTGAAACGGCGGACCGCCTGCGTGCGGCCTGGTCGTCTGCCGGCCGGCGCGTCCCAGCGGCCCGGCCGCCGGAGGCCTCGTCCATGCCGGAAACGGCCCCCTCCGGCGGGGTGCCACCAGCGGAGGAGCCTCCGGCTTTGGCCACCCAACCGGCACAGGACAATGCCGGGTCCGATATCGGCACGGCCGCGCCGCGCGAGTTTCTGGGCCGGCCGGCAGTCGCCGTCCTGCCCTTCGACGACATGACCCTCGAGGGCGAGCGGGATTTCTTCGCGGATGGCATTACCGACGACACCACCACCGGGACGACCCCAGGCGTGGACTCAGCGGGCGACGAG
>CAYGKX010000133.1:6934-9820 GCA_964350225.1 uncultured Rhodospirillaceae bacterium
ATCACCGCCCTGTCGCAATGCCGCCTGTTCCCGGTCATCGCCCGGGCCTCGACCCGCATCTACAAGGGACGGCATGTCCAGGCGAGCGTCGTCGGCGCCGAACTCGGCGCCCGCTATATCGTCCAGGGCAGCGTTAGGCGCAGCGGCAACCGGGTGCGGGTCATCGCCCAGTTGGTCAACGCGCTGACCGGGCTGTCGATCTGGGCGCAGCAGTTCAATGGCGAGATCGAGGACATCTTCGACCTGCAGGACGAGATCGCCCGTCAGATCGTCACGGAGATAGAACCAGCCCTCGCCCGTGCCGAGATCAGCAGAACGGAAAATATCGAGCCCCGCCGTCTCGATACCTGGAGTCTGCGCCTGCGCGCGATCGAGTGCATGTACAAGGCGACTCCCCAGGACCTCGACAGGGCGCACGACCTGCTGGAGCGCGCCCTCGGCCTCGACGCGGAGTCGAGCGCCACCCATTCCCTGATCGCCCTGTGCGGCTACCTGAAGGCGCTGCTCATCTGGAAGACGACCGACCCGTCGGGCCTCGCATCGGTCTATTACGACGCGGCGCGGCGGTCGGTGGAACTCGATGACAACAACTGGCTGGGCCATGCCCTTCTCGGCATGTGCGTCCTCTGGTTCCTGCGCGACTACGCCGCGGCCGAAAGCGAGGTGCAGCGGGCCGTCGACCTGAACCCGTCTTCCGCGCTCGTCCACCAGTTCAACGGCTGCATCTATATCTTCGCCGGGCAGCCGGCGGAGGCGATTCCCTATCTCAACATGGCGCTGCGCCTGAACCCGGTGCCGATTTCCGCCACCCTTCAACTGTCGGACCTCGCGCTGTCGCACATCCTCCTGGGCGACCTCGACCAGGCCGTTTCCTACTCCCGGCGGGCGATCAGCAAGTACAATGGAAACGGTCGCGCCTGGGAACGCCTTGCCGCCGCCCTCGGCCTGCAGGGGCGGATCGACGAAGCGGAAGACAGCGTCCGCCGGATGACCGAGATGTGCGGCGCCCCGGAGCGCGGCTATATCGAGATGACCTACCCCTTCCGCGACCCCGCCCATGGGGAGATTTTCATGAAGGGCCTCGCCGCGGCCGGCCTGAAGTTCTGAGGCGTCTCGAAGGATCGGGCGACGCGCGCCCCGGCCGGCCGCGCCCGCCGCTCCCCCGCCGTTTCAACGGTGCTCACACGGCAATTCCATGCTCCTTCACACCGCCCGTCACACGGGGGCGGGCGAATTTCGGGCCAACGGAGGCGGGCGGCACGGGGCCGCGCGCCGGACGAAGGAGAGCCCGATGCCCCACGGCTACAGCTACCACGAGACCCTGGCCACCTCGGCCCGCATCAACTGGAAGATCGAGGACATCATCGGCGGCGACAAGCGCCTGGACTTCACCCGGCGCTTTCTGCCGGAGAGCCTGGCCCGCGTCGAACCGCTGACCTTCCTGACCGCGCACGAGAAGCTCGTGCTCAACCAGATCCGCGCCCACGCCTATCTCCGCCTGTTCGGCCTGGTCGAGGAATTCATCCTGCCCTTCATCCTCGACCATGCCCGTCCGCAACTGGAAGCGGACGATTATCGGACCCGCGCCCTCCTGCAGTTCGCGTCCGAAGAGGCGAAGCACATCCACCTTTTCAAGGAGTTTCGCCGCGAGTTCGAGGCCGGCTTCGGCACCGACTGCGAGGTGATCGGGCCGGCCGAGGCGATCGCCGGCGCCATTCTCGTCCATCCGCCGCTCTCGGTCGCCCTCACCATCCTGCATATCGAATGGATGACCCAGCGGCACTATGTCGGCAGCGTGCGCGACGACGGGGACCTCTGCCCGCAGTTCAAGAGCCTCCTGAAGCACCACTGGATGGAGGAGGCGCAGCACGCCAAGCTCGACACACTGATGGTCGAGGCCCTCGCCGAGGGGCTTGGCGAGGCCGAAATCGCCGACGGCATCGAGGGCTACGCGAAGATCGGCGGCTTCCTCGACGACGGCCTGCGCCAGCAGACCGCCTTCGACCTCGACGCCTTCGAGCGGGCCACGGGCCGCACCCTGACCGAGGCGGAGGCCGAAACCTTCGTCACGCAACAGCACCAGGCGAACCGCTGGACCTATCTTGGCTCCGGCATGACCCACGACAACTTCCTCGCCACGGTCGGCGCGATCGCGCCCGACGCCCGTCCGCAGGTGGAGAGCATGGCGCCGGCTTTCTGCTGACCGCGGGCCTCCCCTCCTGCCCTTATCCCGAACCCGAAAGGACCTGCATCATGCCCGATACGCTCACGTCCCCCACCACCGTCAACGGCATCGACGTCGCCGCCCTAGGCGAGGTCGTCCAGGCGGTCACCGAAGACCCCTCGAAGGGCCTCGTCGGCTTCCGGGTCGCAACCCGCTGGGCCGGCCAGACCCGGAGCGAGACGACGATCGACGGCTACACGATCGGCGGCGAGACGGTCGACCGGACGTTCAGGCTGACCGTCGACGAACCCCTGGAACTGCTGGGCCAGAACACGGCCCCGAACCCGCAGGAATATCTGATGACGGCGCTGAACGCCTGCATCCTGGTCGGCTACGTCGCCGGGGCCGCCGTCCACGGCATAACGCTCGACAGCGTCGAGATCGAGACCCACGGCGAGATCGACCTCAGGGGTTTCCTCGGCCTCGATCCGTCGGTGAAGAACGGCTACGACAAGCTGCACTACACCGTGCACATCAAGGGCGACGGTACAGCCGAACAGTTCCGCGAGATCCACGAGAACGTCCTGCGGACCTCGCCCAACTATTTCAACGTCACCCAGCCCGTCCCGGTCGACGCGACCCTCCACGTCGTGTCCTGATGGACGACGCTTTCCAAAGTTTCCTCCCCCAGCCTCTGGCCGGGACCTTCGGGTTCCGGCCAT
>CAYGKX010000134.1:0-9759 GCA_964350225.1 uncultured Rhodospirillaceae bacterium
GCAGGCGCCGACGGCGGGCGACTATCCGCTGGGCCGGGCGGAACTGTCGATCCGCTCCGCCCGTGCCAGCCTCGCCGTGCCTGGGGGTGGCACCGCCGCCTACAATGCCGACCGGCTCGATGTGACCCTGGTCAGCAAGCCGCAGGCAGGGCGACCCTACCCGGCGGTGGACCTGACCCTCGACGCGGTAGGTGTCGCGGCCCCCCAGGGCAAGCTCGCCCGGCTGACGGCGACCGGCACCTGGTCCCCCGAGGCAATCCGCCTGAACACGACGGGCAAGCTCAGGCTCGATCTCTCCGGACTGGACAGCCAATGGGCGCGGGCCACCCGGCTCACCGTGGACCTGACCGCGGAGCCGGCCGCCGGTGCGACCTATCCCTCGATCTCTCTCAAGGCGTCGGGGGCCGGGCTCGAGGGGCAGGGCGCCCGCCTCGGGTCGGTCGACCTCTCGTTCGAGGGCAGCCTGGGCCCGGATGCGACGACCCCGCTGGGTCGCCTGACCCTCGACCTTTCCCGGCTCGACAGTCCCTGGGCGAAGGCCGAAACGCTCAAGGTCGACGCCACGTCGACGGCGCGGCCGGCGGGCCGCTTCCCGAAAGTCGTCGCCGTCATCTCCGGGACGAAGCTGTCGGGGCAGGGCGTTGCCGTCGATAGTCTGCAGACCACCTACGACGGCACCGTCGCCGACGACGCCCGGACCCCGCTGGGCAAGTTGAAGCTCCAGCTGGCCGGACTCGTCAGCGACTGGGCGAATGCAACGACGGTCACCGTGGACGCGACATCAGCGGCACGCGACGGGGGCAAGTTTCCGCAAGTCGTCGCCGACGTTGCCGGGACCGGGATTTCCGGCCGGGGTATGAAGGTCGCGACCCTGAGGACGCGATACGACGGGACGGTCGCCGACGACGCCCGCACGCCGCTCGGTCGGCTCGACCTGGAACTGACCGGGCTCGACAGCAATTGGGCCAAAGCGGAGCGGCTCGTCCTCGACGCGACGACAACGTCCCGGCCGGACGGACGCTTCCCCCACATGGTCACGAACGTCGTCGGATCGAAGATTACGGTTCAGGAAGTTTCGGTCACGGCGCTCCGGACCTCCTA
This sequence comes from uncultured Rhodospirillaceae bacterium, assembly GCA_964350225.1. Taxonomy (GTDB): domain Bacteria; phylum Pseudomonadota; class Alphaproteobacteria; order Bin65; family Bin65; genus CAYGKX01. The sequence goes on from CAYGKX010000134.1 coordinate 1,102, forward strand.
CGTCGGCACGGTCGCCGACGATGAACGCACGCCCCTGGGAACCGTAAAGCTGGACGCGACCGGGTTTTCAAGCATGTGGGCCTCCGCCGCCTCGCTCAAGGTCGACGCGACCTCCACGGCCCGGCCGAACGCGGCAACGCCGTCGATCACCGCGACCGTCAACGGAACCGAAATGTCCGGCGCCGGATCGAAGGTCTCGACGCTTGTGGCGGCCTTCTCCGGTGCGCCGGCGGCCGACTGGCGGTCCGTCGTGGGCGACCTCAGTCTGGACGGGACCGGGATCGACAGCCCCTGGGCGGGCGCGACCGCACTGCGCCTGCGCGCGAACCTCGCGGGCGCGGACGGGGAGGGCTTGCCGCTCGGCCAGTTGCGCCTCGCGCTGGACGGCGCCGTGGCGCCCCAGGGGGCGGCCGACCGGTTGCGCCTCATTGCGAACCGCGACACCGGCGGCGCCCTCTATGCCGAACTTGAGGCCATCGAGGCAGCCGCGCCCCAGGCCATCGCGACCGAGATCCGCGCGCGGCTCGCCGGCATTCTCGACCGGGCGACGATGCGACCCTCTATTCTCTCCGCCCGCGCGGTGGTTCTCGCGGCGGAAACCGACACCCTTTCTCTCGGCACGGCCGCGTTGACCCTCGCCAGCACCAAGCATTCGGGTGGTTCGGCGGACCGGTTCGATTTCAGGCTCGATCTGGACGCAGAAGACACCTATGGCCACACGCCGGATACGCCGACCCAGGAAATCGGACCGGTGACCCTGGAAGCTGCGGGTACGGCCGATCTCTCGACATTGGACGTCGACCTGAACAGTTTCCGCGCACGGGCCGGGTTCGCCCGCGCCAGCGGCCGTCTGTCGGGGACCTTCAAGGGCGCTCCGAGGATCGCCGGAACGGTGTCGCTCAGCGGCACGCCGCCGCCGGCACTTCTGGGGGGGATGCGGGTCGAGGAACCGAAGCTCGACCTGACCATCGACGCCGATCTCGCCGTGCCGGACGTCAAGCTGCAGGCGACCGGCGAGGTCGCCCGCGTCGTGACGGGGCGCGGTCAGATCGACGATTTTCTTTCGGGCAAGTCGAGCTTCGCTGTCACCGGCCGATACCGCCCCGGTACGATCAGCCTCGAACGCTTCAGCCTCGAGACACCGGCCGTCACCGCTACCGGCGGCGGCAACTTGAGCGAGACCGGTAGCGGGACCCTGACCGTCAATGCCCGCGTGCCGGAACTTTCCCGGTTCAAACAACTTGTCGGACGGGACATCGCGGGCTCCGCGACCCTCAATGCCGATCTCCGAGGCTCGTTCGAGAAACTGTCCGGCAGCATCCGGGTCCGGGGACAGTCTCTCGTCCTCGACGGGCAAACAGTTGGCCGTATCGATCTGAGGGTCGAGGGAACCGATCTGACTGGCCGGCCCAACGGCCGCCTGAGGGTCACCGGAAGCGGTGGCCCGGCGCCGATCGACGTCAGTGCCCGGGTCGAGAACCGGCCGGATGGCGGCTGGACCGTCGACGGGCTCGAGGCCAAGGCCTTCGGCGCGACCGCCAGCGGCGCCGCGTCGCTGACCGGGGACTTTCTGCCCCAGAACGGTCGGTTGAAGCTGTCGGTGCCGAACCTTGCGCCCATCGGGCGTCTGGCAGGGCTCGACCTCAGGGGCAGCCTTGCCGCCGACGGCCGCATCGTCCGGCGGAACGGGCGCCTGTCCGGAAACCTCAAGGCCACCGCCCGCGGCGTTGTCCTGCCCGGCGCCAGGGTGTCGAACCTGTCTATCGACGGGCAGGTTGCCGATGCCGAGACCTTGAAGGGACTGCAGCTAAGGGCCTCGGCGAGCGGTATCTCGGCCTCCGGTGTCACCATCTCTCGCCTGCAGGCCAGCGCCCGCCCCAACGGTCGGTCGACCGCGGTCAGCCTGTCGGCCCGTGGCAGCCAGGGCGGCAAGCCGGTCTCCCTCGACGCGACCGCCACCATCGTGGAGCAGGGCGGATCGACGATCGTGACCGTGAGCCGCTTGTCCGGCCGCTACGTGCGATTGCCGATCAATCTGGCGGGGGCGACGAAGGTAACGCTCGCTTCCGGGACTGTCCGCATAGACCGCGCGACCGTCGGCCTCGGCCGGGGCAGGGTGACGGTCGCCGGGCTGGTCGCCGGCCCGCGCCTCGACGCCAAGGTCAATATCGCGAGCCTGCCGCTCGGCGCGGCGCCGCAGGCCGGCGTTCGTCTTCCGGTACGCGGCAATCTCTCGGGCACCGTCGCCTTGACCGGCAGTTCGGCCACGCCCTCCATCACCTACGATCTGAACCTCCGGAACCTGCGGCCGGCCGGTGCCGGGCGCGCGACGCGCTGGGCGTCGGTCGCGGCAAAAGGGAAGTTCCAGGGCAACCTGCTCGACATCGATGCGCGTATCGCCGGAATGGGCGATGGTCCGGTGACGATTTCCGCGCGTGCACCGGTTTCCGGTGCGGCCGGCGCCCCGCTCCAGGGACGGATCGCCGGAACACTGGACCTCGCCCGGCTGAGCCAACTGGGCCTTCTGGGCGAACATGCGGCAACCGGCAAGCTGCGCGTCGATCTGCGGTTCGCCGGCAGCTTCGGCGCGCCGACCGTGAGCGGAGAGGCGCTGCTGAGCGGGGGGCGTTTCGAGAATGTCGACACAGGGACCGTACTCGACGATATCAATATACGGGCGGTCAGCGCCGGCAACGCCCTGCGCATCCAGGGTCGATTGACAGACGGCGCGAGCGGTACGGCCAGGGTCGAGGGCCGCGTTCTCCTCAGCGGCCAGCAGGCCTTTCCCCTCGAAGTTCGGCTGATCGCCGACCGCGCGCATTTGATGCGGCGCGACGGGATGGACGCGACGGTCAGCACGAACCTGAACGTTGCCGGTAACTTCAAAACCGGTCTGCGCGTCGCCGGAACGATCACGGTGAACCAGGCCGATGTGCGCATTCCCGAGCGATTGCCGCCCAGCGTCGTGCTGATCGACGTCGTCGAGAAGAATGTGCCCGCCGATCTGCGGCAGCGCAAAAAGAAGAAGAAGGCCGCGGAACCTCCGTTGCCGATCGCCTTCGATGTCACGGTGGACGTGCCCCGGCGGTTCTTCGTCAGGGGCCGGGGTGTCGAATCCGAATGGCAGGGGCAGCTGAAGATCGTCGGCAATCTGCCGTCGCCCCAGGTGACCGGTGCGCTCCGCACGGTCCGCGGCACCCTCGATTTCCTCGGGCAGCGTTTCTCGCTCGCCGACAGCGAGATCCGTTTCGACGGCTCCAACATCGCCGACCCGATCCTCGAGATCGACGCAACGACGACTGCGGGAGAAGTGAAGGGCATCGTCCAGATCCGCGGTACGGCGCAGAACCCGACCTTCAACCTGACCTCCGACCCGAGGCTGCCGCGCGACGAAGTGTTGTCGCGCGTGCTGTTTGGCGCCGATGTCGGTTCGCTGACCCGTAGTCAGGGGATCCGGCTGGCGGCGGCCGCCGCCCAGCTCGCGACGGGGGGCGGCCCCGGTATCACCGACCGGCTCCGCCGTCTCGCGGGGCTCGACGTGCTCGATGTCGGCTCCGCCGGGGAGAACATCTCCGACACGACGGTGACAGCGGGCAAATATATCGCCGACAAGGTTCTGCTGAAGGTCGAGCAGGGGGCGACGGCGAACAGCAGCCGTGTCGGCGTGGAGATCGAGGTCTTCAAGAATGTCGTCGTCGACACCGATATCAGCGCCGACGGCGACAGCCGCGTGGGGATCAAGTACCGGATCGACTACTGACCGGAAACTCGCGCCGAGGCATCAGTCTGCGAGTTTCGCGGCGACCTGCGCCAGCCGCCGGCCGGCAAGCCCGGTCATCTTCTGCGCCATCTCGTCCTTGAGGTTGCCGTCCGCGTCGAAACTGTCCGGCGTCGCGAAGGGCACTGTCGCCGTCTGCGGCACCAGGATGCACTGCATAACCTGAAAGGACTGGCGCAGATGGCCCTGGGCGCGGCCGCCGCCCATCATGCCCTGGGAACAGGAGACGATACCGACGATCACACAAGGGCCGGCGATGACGGCGAGATTGGGCTCGCCGTCATGCGGGCGCGACACCCAGTCGATGGCGTTCTTCAGAAGCGGCGCGACGGTGCCGTTGTATTCGGGACAGCCGATCAGCAGACCCTGGTGTGCGCGGAAGACCTCGCGCAGTTCAATCGCGCCCGCGGGCAGGCCCTCGGATGCCTCCAGGTCGCCGTCGTAGATCGGCATGGGGTAGTCGCGGAGGTTGACCGACGTGACCTCGGCCCCGGCGCCCCGGGCGCCTTCGGCGGCGATGTCGAGGACCTTCTGGTTGAGCGAGCCGCTCCGGGCGCTGCCGCAGAGGGCGAGGATCTTCACGGACATGCTGTTCCCTTCGGTGATCGGTACTCGGTGGTATGGCTTGGCTGCGAGCGGGAGGAGGGCCGCGTCAGTCGACGGTCAGGACGAACTTGCCGACATGATCGCCTGCCTCCAGCGCGGCATGGGCGGCGGCGGCCTCTGTCAGGGGGAAAGTGCCATGGATGATCGGGGCGATCTTTCCGGCTTCCAGCATCGGCCAGACATTCTCCCGCAGGCCCCGTGCCATGCGGGCCTTGGCCTCGATGGTCTGGGGACGGAGGGTGGAGCCGGTGATCGTATGGCGATTGCGCATGACCATGCCGAAATTGACCTCCGCCTTGGGACCGCCGAGGAGCGCGATGATGACCAGCCGGCCGTCCATCGCGAGGCATTGCAGGTCGCGCGGCACATAGTCGCCGGCCACCATGTCGAGGATGACGTTGGCACCCTTGCCGCCCGTCTCCTCCTTGACGATCTCGACGAAATCCTGCTCGCGGTAGTTGATTGCGCGGGTCGCGCCGAGGCTCTGGACCGCCGCGGCTTTCTCCGCCGTACCGACGGTGCAGAGGACGGTCGCTCCCCATTCCCGGGCGATCTGGACGGCCGTCGTGCCGATGCCGCTTGCGCCGCCGTGGATGAGTAGCGTTTCCCCCGGCTGGAGAGCGCCCCGCTCGAAGACGTTGGTCCACACGGTGAAATAGGTCTCGCACAGCGCACCGGCCTGGACCCAGGTCAGGCTGTCCGGCACGGGCAGGCAGTGGCTCGCGTGGGTCGTGCAGAATTCGGCATAGCTGCCGCCGGGGGTCAGGGCGCAGACCTTGTCGCCGATCGTCCAGTCGGTGACGCCGTCGCCGAGTGCGGCAACGGTACCGGCGACCTCCAGGCCAGGCAGGTCGGACGCGCCAGGCGGCGGCGGATAGGTGCCGGCACGCTGGGCGAGGTCGGGCCGGTTTACCCCGACGGCCTCGGCCTGGATCAGGACCTCGCCCGGACCGGGGGTCGGGACGTCGCGCGTTGCGGGCTTCAGGACCTCGGGGCCGCCGGGCTCGCTGATCTCGATAACGGTCATGGTGGCGGGCAGGTTGCTCATCCGTCGGCACTCCGGTGTTTCATTCAATTTTCGTCGGCTAGCCTGTTTAAGGTTTCGACCGCCGTGGGGCAACAGGTGGCGGCGCGCGGCGGCCGCGCGTTTGACGCCGTTGTCGACAGGACCCACCTTGTGGCAAGTCTTGCCCTGACCCAGAACTCGCGACGGAATATCCCAGCCCATGGTCCGCCCGGTTGCCGTTCTCGCCTGCCTCGCCATCCTCCTGCCCGCCGCCTCCGCCACCGCGCAACGGATGACGGTCGCCTATCTCGGGCCGGATAGCGACCCGACCTTTCGCCAGGTGCTGCTGCCCTGGGCGCGTGCGGTTCGGGCGGAGAGCCGCGGCGCGGCGAACCCGCAGCTCATGCCGGACGGCCTCCTGGGTCGCGATGCCGCGCGCCAGGCCACCCTGGTCGATCAGGGGCAGGCCGATCTGGCATGGGTCCGAACCGACCAGCATATGAAGCATTTCCCCGATGACGGCGTCTTCCGCCTGCCCGGGCTTGTCACATCGGTGCGGGCCGGCGCACCGGCTGCCTGGTCCCTGATGGCGTCGGGAATGCTGCGGGGGTATGGCAAGTACAAGGTCGTCGCCTATGTGGCGGGGCCGCCGGCGCGTCTCGCAGCCGCCAAGACCTATACGACGATGCGGCAGGTCCGGCTCGGCCGCTGGCAGATCGGGGTTTCGAGCCCGGAAGCCGCCCTTGGCATTGCCAGCTTGCCGGCCCGGCCCGAACGGGTGCCGCAGGACCGCATCGGATATGCCCTGACCGAACAGGTCATCGTCGCCGCCCTGGTCGAGACCCATGCGATTCGCCTGTTCGACGGGAAGGCCCGCTACAAGCAGATCGTCGATCTGCCAGGCGGCGCCCCGACCTTCGCCCTGATCATGGACCGGAAGAAATATGCGGCCTTGCCGGCCGCGGCTCGGGCCGCGCTGGACAAGTTCGGCGGTGCCGCCTTTGCCCGGCGATATGCCGCGGCCATAACCGCCGCCGATCGGGCGGCGCTCGCGGGCCTGACGGCGGGCGGACGGCGGAAGCTCGTCCAGATGTCCGACAAGGACCGGGAGGAATGGGCGCGGGCCTCGGCCAAGGCCCAGGCGGCATGGGCCGGGAAGCATCCCAACGGGCAAGCCCTGCTCGATGCGCTCAGGGGCGCGCTCGGCGGGCGCTGAACCGTCCCGGGCACATGTGCAAACGCCGGGCCTAACGCGGGCGCGGCGTCGTCGCCCGGAATTCCGCCCAGGTCACCCGGCCGTCGCCATTCACGTCCGACTTCTCGATCAGCAGGCGGCCGGCGGCGAGATATTCCGTCAGCGTGACGACCCCGTCCCTGTTCGTGTCGAGTTCGACGAAACGCCGGGCGGCGCCGCGGCCGACCTGGCGGATGGCCTCGGCAGCGGTGAGCCGCCCGTCGCCATTCGTGTCGAGCTCGCGAAACGCCTTTCTGCGGGCGGCATCCAGTTCCGTTGACGTAATCACCCCGTCGCCATTGGCATCGAGCGCGACGAAGGCGCCGCGCCTGGGGTCGTCGCCATCGGTCTCGTCGCCACCGGTGCGTCCGCCGCCTGTCGCCGCGCCGCGCCGGGCGCCGGGCGGCGGCGGCACGGTCTCGCCTTCCGGCCCACGCCCGGTGCCTGCCCGATCCGCGGTCCGTCTGCGGGGGCGAAGAAACTCTTCCCGGGTGATCCGGCCGTCGCCGTTCGTGTCGGCGCGGCCGAAAATCACGTCGCCGAAGGCGATATACTCGACCCGGGTGACCCGGCCGTCGCCGTTCCGGTCCATCTCGGCGAAGCGTCGCGCGCGGAGGGCGCGGAGACTGTAGCGGCCGCCTGCGTCCCGCTCGACGAACTCGGCCCGAGAGATGATGCCGTCGCGGTTCGCATCGATCTTGCGGAAATCCGCGACCCGGATGCGCCGGAACTCGGCCCGGTCGATGACGCCGTCCTTGTTGAAGTCGATGGCGACGAACTGGGCCTCCTGCTGGGCCGCGGCAGGGGCGGCCAAGACAAGCAGCGATGGGAGCAACGCAAGGCCGGTCCGGACCGTGGTCCTCAGGCGCCGGCGGGCGGCGGCGGGCGTCGTGCGGGTCAAGTCCTGTCTCCTCGCGTCAGGGCATAGAGGGCGACGGCCGCGGCGGCCGAAACGTTCAGGCTGTCGATGATCGGGCGGGCCGAAGTCTCGGCGCCGGACCCATCCTGCCGCTCCCGTGCCGCCATGTCGATGCGCGCGACGATGTCGCAATGTTCGACGGTCAGCCGCCGCATGCCGGCTCCTTCCGCGCCCAGGATGAGAACGGCGCGGGGCAGGGGGCCGATCGAACCGATGTCGGCCTCCGCGCCGCCATCCAGGCCGACCGTCCAGAAGCCCGCTGACTTGAGATCTCCCAAGGTGCGTGCGAGGTTCGTTACCCGGGCCACCGGCAGGCGGTCGAGCGCCCCCGCGGCGGCCTTGGCGAGCGCGCCGCTCTCCGGTGGGGCATGGCGGTCGGTCATGACCAGGCCGGCGGCTCCGAACAGCCAGGCGGAGCGCATGACGGCGCCGACATTCTGCGGATCCGTCACCTGGTCGAGCGCGACGATGAGGGCCGGGGCGTCGCCCGGCGGCAGGAAGTCGCCCACATCCGTCGGCGATAGAGGGTCGACCTCCAGGACGAGGCCCTGATGGACCGCGCCCTGCGGCAGCAGTCGGTCCAGATCCGGCCGGGCGACGGTGTCGACCGCCAGGTCCCTCGCCGCAGCGGCCTCGCCCAGCGCTTCGCGCGCCTCTCGGGTCGCGATCAGCCGTCGGCAACGGCGCCGCGGGTTCGTGAGGGCGGCACGCACCGGGTGCAGGCCGTAAAGGAGGAGCGCCCCCCGGGAAGAGCGTTTCCGGGGGGAGTTCGGGGCTCGGTCGGCGGGTGAAAAAACCCGCGCTGTGCGCTTGCGTTTCGTCATGAGATGGCTTAATTAGCCGACCTCAATCCGAACGCAAGCCATTCCGTACCGGCCCCGGTCATCGCCGGAGGGCGGGGCGGCATGGCTCAATGCGCTTTCGGGTTGGTTGATTTGCCGTTGGCGGATACCCATGTGGGGCAAGCCTTTCCGGCGGTTTTGCGGTGCTGGCGATGCCGGTCCGCAGGGTTCCGGATCACAGCTTCCCACTGTCGGCGCAAGGTCATCGGTTACGGTGTCGGAGGGGTGCCCGAGTGGTTAAAGGGGACGGGCTGTAAACCCGTTGGCTTAGCC